>NZ_JBDJKU010000060.1:0-24707 GCF_039673015.1 Stenotrophomonas sp. TWI1409 | reverse complement strand
CAGGTGGGCTGCGCAGGGGCGTGAGCCGCATGGATGCGGCGACCGAGCTTACATGGACGTACTTGCAGCGGCCCCTGCGCAGTCCACCTGCCCGGCCTCACCCATGAACTGCTCTACGTGTCCACCCACGAGGGGCTGCGCCGTTGGCTGGAAACTACAACCCGATGCCGGCGTCGCCCTCGGGCTCCAGCGCCTTCACCAGCACCGCCGCCTGCGTGCGGCTATGGCACTCGAGTTTCTTCAGGATCGCGGTGACATGCACCTTCACCGTGTTCTCGGCCAATCCCAGCGTATAGGCGATCTGCTTGTTGAGCAGGCCATCGGCCAGGCACAGCAACACGCGGAACTGCTGCGGGGTCAGCTGGGCCAGGCGGCTGGCCAGCAGGGCATCGGCCTCCGAGCGCTCGGCGGCCATCGCCGGGAACCACAGTCCACCATCGAGCACCGCCTGCACGGCCTCGCCAATGGTCTCGGCCGGGGCCGACTTCGGAATGAAACCGGCAGCACCGAACTGCTGCGCGCGGCGGATCACACGGGGATGGTCGTTGGACGAGAGGATCACCACCGGGATGTCCGGATGCGAGCCGCGCACGTGCAGCAGCGCGGAAAAGCCGTGCGCGCCGGGCATGGTCAGGTCGAGCAGCACCAGGTCCACGTCCGGGTGCGCGTCGAGGGCTTCGGCCAATGCCTCGGCGCTGGCGACCTCGCGCACCTGCGCCAGCGGCAGGCTCTGCCGCAATGACTGCACCACCGCCGAACGCAGCAGCGGGTGGTCATCGGCGATCAGGATGGTGTATTCGCTCATGCCGCCATTGTACGGGCAGGCCGTCGCCTCAGCGCCCTGCCGGCTCCACGCTGCTGCGCCAGGCATCGAGGAACTGGCGGCGCTTGAGTGCATCCAGGTACACCAGCAGGCCCGGACCCAGCTGGATCGGGCGGCGGCTGCGGCCGGGCGCATCGTCGCCACGTGCGCTGCCGGTGACGATCGGCATCAGCCGTGCCTCGCGTGACAGCACCTGCTGGCCACGCGGCGACAACAGGTAGTCGAGGAAGCGCCGGGCTTCTTCCGGGTGTGGGCCGGTGCGTGGAATCACCGCGGTACGCAGTACCACCAGCGTGTAGTCCTCAGGCTCCACAATCGCCAGCGGAGCACCCGCGTCGATGCGCGCCTGCGCGTAAGAGCCGAGCACGTTGTAGACCAGCGACAGCTGTCCGCTGGCCACCTTGTCCAGTAGCACGCCGGTGCGCTCCTCGCGCACCACGTCGTTGTCGCCCAGCGCGCCCAGCAGCGCACCGGCGATGCTGCCACGCTGCGCATCCTGCGTTGACAGCAGGTAGCCGACGCTGCTGCGTTCGATGTCATAGGTGCCGACCCTGCCGCGCAGCGGTGCGCCTTCGGCGCGCAACCGGTCCAGCAGTTGCCGGCGCGTGTGCGGCACCTTCGCCGACGGCAGTGCACGGGTGTTGTAGACCATCACCACCGGCTCGTAGCTGATGCCGAATGCCTCGTTGCGCCACTGCGCCCAGGCCGGCAGCGCGGTGGTCTGAGCGGAGCGGTGCGGCAGTGCATGACCATCGTTGACCAGCTTGGTCTGCAGGTCCATGCCACTGGAGATCAGCAGGTCCGGCGATGCCGGTCCGCCGCGGTCGTGCAGGTACCGCGCGTACAGGTCCTGGGTGATGATGTCCTCGTACACCACTTCGGTGCCCGGGTGCAGCCGCTGGTAGTCGGCGATGACCACCGCGAACACTTCGATGTCGGTGGTGCCGTGGATGCGCAGCTGCGCCGTGGTCTTTGCCTGTGCGGGAAAACGGCGCACATCGCCGGGCGCGGCCAGCACCGGCAGGGCCAACAGCAGGGCAACGGCGGTGGCGAACAGGCGGATCATGAACTGCTCCGGGGCAGGCGGATGGTAGCGATCAAACCACCCTGCGGACGGTTGCTGAGATCGATGCGGCCGCCATGGCTGTCGACCACGCGCTTGACGATGGCCAGGCCCAGCCCGGCGCCGCCGGACGGCGCGCCCTCGCCACGGGCGAAGCGCTCGAACACGCGTTCGGCATCGGCGGCGGCAATGCCGGCACCGTGGTCGGCGATGGTCAGCACGGCCTGCCCGCCTTCCACGGTCAATGCGATCTGCAACGGACCGTCGCCGCCGTACTTGAGTGCATTGTCGACCAGGTTCTTGATCGCCTCGCGCAGCAGCAGCGCATCGCCATGCACCTGTACCGGCTCGGCAGTCATCGCCAGCTGCACGCGCGGCGCCGGGCCGGCCTGCGGCAGCGCTTCATGCAGGGCCTGGTGCACGGTCTCGGCCAGATCCACTGCAGCAAAGCGCTGCAGATGCGAACGATGGATCACGCTGGCATCGCTGAGCAACTGATTCAACAACCGGCTCATGTGGGTGGCGTTGCGCTCGATCGCCTGCAGGCTGCGCCGCATGTCTTCGGGATCGTCGTCATCCAACGCCAGCTGTGCCTGCGCACGCAATGCCGCTAACGGCGTGCGCATCTGGTGCGCGGCCTCGGCCATGAACGCGCGCAGCGTCTCGTTGCTGCTGGACAGCCGTTCCATGAAGCGGTTCAACGCCGCCACCATCTGGTCCATCTCGCGCGGTACACGGGCATCCAGCGGCTTCAGGTCAGAGGGCTCGCGGCGTGACAGCTCGCGTTCCACCCGCACCAATGGCCGGAATGCGCGATGCACGCCAAAGGCCACCAGCGCCAGCAGCAGGCCGGACAGCACACCGATCGCCAGCAGTGCGCGGTTGACCATGTCCTGCGCGACCGCTTCACGCGCACGCCGGGTCTGGCCGACCTGCACCTGTACTTCGCCCTGCGCCGAGGCGGCGGCGAAACTGCGGCCGACCACCACGAAGCGCACGGTCTCGCCGCTGTAGGCGGCATCGAACAACTGCGGTTGCGTGCCGGGCCGGCGCGGCGGCGCCGGCAGGTCGCCATAGCCGGTGATCAGGTTGCCACGGCTGTCGGCGACCCGATAGAACACGCGGTCTTCCGGGGCCATCGCCAGCAGGTCCAGCGCCGCATAGGGCAGATCGACCTGCCATTGGCCATCGACCAGGGCCACCGAATCGGCAATGGACAACGCCGAGGACACCAACAGGTGATCGTAGGAACGGTTGGCGGCGCGCTGGCCATAGCCGCGCGCGGCAAACAGCAGAGCCACCGCGAACACCGCCAGCAACGCGCCGAGGTAGAGCAGCAGCGTGCGCCGCAGCGAGCCCGGTGCGGCGTTCGCGGTACGCGCGTCAGCCATCGGCGTCGGCGCTGTCATCACTGGCTTCCAGCAGGTAGCCAACGCCGCGCACCGTGGTGATGCGCAGCGGTGCACCTGCCAGCTTCTTTCTCAGGCGCCCCACATACAGCTCGATGGCATTCGGGCCGGCCTCGTCATCGAAGCCGAACAGCCCGTTGCCTATCTCATCCTTGCCGACCACCTGGCCGAGGCGGCCGACCAGGATCTCCAGCAGCCGGTACTCGCGGTTCGGCAGTTCGATCGGTTCGCCGTCGAGGCTGACCCGGTGCGCGGCATTGTCGAACTGGAAGCCACCGATCTGCACCACTTCGCTGGCCTGGCCGCGCGCGCGTCGCAGCAGCACGCGGCAGCGCGCTTCGAACTCGCGGAAATCGAACGGCTTGCCCAGGTAATCGTCGGCGCCGACGTCCAGCGCCTGCACACGGTCTTCGATGCCGTCGCGCGCGGTCAGCATCAGCACCGGTGTGCTGTCGCCGCGCTCGCGCATGCCGGCCAGCACGCGCAGGCCATCGAGCTTGGGCAGGCCGATATCCAGCACCACCAGGTCGAAGCTCTGGTAGCGCAGCACGCTGGCGGCGGCCAGGCCATCGGCCTGCCAGTCCACGGCGTGGCCGCTGCGACGCATGCGACGGATGATCGCATCGGCCAGATCCGGGTTGTCTTCGACCAGCAGCAGGCGCATGGGCACACGGGTGGGAGGGGAAACGAATGCTACCGCATGCCGCCGCCGCGCTTGCCGGGCGTGGCCCAGTGAGCGCAGCGGCCGGTTTTACGCTGCACCGCACAATCTGTTGACAGGACGATGACAGCTTGCCCGACCCAGACTGCGGCCGCGCACCGTCCGGTGCCCACGATTGCCGCGCGCCTGGCGCGCACCTGGGAGGGTTTGTGGAATTCACGTTTGCCTGGCGGCGCCCTGCCGCCATGATGGCGCTGGCTGCCCTGTCGGCGCCGGCCTTTGCCGCCGAAGACGACCGTCCGGTCACGGCCTCGCTCGGAGGCCGCCTGCACCTGGACTTCGCCACCTTCGACAACGACAACCGCGGTACGCCGAACAAGGACGACACCGAGATCCGTCGCGCCTGGCTGGACGTGTCCGGCAAGTTCTTCGTGGTCGACTACAAGCTGGAAGCCGATTTCTCCGGCGACCGCGTCGAGGCCAAGGACGTGTACCTGGCACGCAGCTTCGGCAAGGCCGGCAAGCTGACCGTGGGCCAGTTCAAGCAGTACTTCTCGCTGGATGACCGCACCAGCTCCAACTACGGCAGCTTCCTGGAGCGCGGCAACGCCGGCACCACGCTGGCGCCGCTGTACCGCCTGGGTGCGTCGTGGCAGGCCAACCCCGGTGACTTCACCTGGGCGGCCAGCATCTACAGCCTGGAAAGCATCGACGCCTGGCAGGTGAAGGGCCGTGCCGCCGGTGGCCGCGTCACCTGGGCGCCCTCGCCCAGCGATGGCGACGTGCTGCACCTGGGCCTGTCGCTGGCCCGTGAGGCCTACGACAACCCCGGCGCCAATGGCGTGCCTGGCCTGCGCATCCGCCCGCGCCCGGCCGGCCACCTGTCCGACGAGAGCCGCCTGACCCTGGTCGACTTCTCCGCCGGCCGCGATACCGATGTCAACAAGTGGTCGCTGGAATACGCGCAGGTGCGCGGCCCGCTGTCGTGGCAGGGCGAGTTCAGTGGCGCCACCTTCGATGACGGCGCGCAGCGCGGCGACGTAATGGCCGCCTACGGCATGCTCAGCTGGTTCGTCACCGGCGAAAGCCGCGCCTACGACCGCAAGACCGGCCGCTTCGCGCGGGTGAAGGACATCCGGCACAAGGCCGGTGCCTTCGAAGTGGCGCTGCGCTACGACCAGATGTGGGGCGCACAGCACCTCGATGGTGCACCGGACCTGCGCCGCGGCAGCACCGAAGCGTGGACGCTGGGTGGCAACTGGTACCTGCGCGACAACCTGCGCTTCATGCTCAACGTGATCGAAAGCCGCAACCGCGACCGCCTCGCCGGGATCACGGTGGACCGCACGCGTGCGGTCACCGGCCGCCTGCAGTACGACTTCTAGACCTGATATTCCGGGCATGCCGCCCGGGCCCCTTCCACTCCCCCACGTCCTGTTTTCGCAAGGAGTCCGCAGATGATGCTGAGCATCCTCGGCTTTGGCATGGTCATTACGTTCATGTACTTGATCATGAGCAAACGCCTGTCGCCGCTCGTCGCCCTGATCACCATCCCCATCCTGTTCGCGCTGATCGGCGGCTTCGGCGCCAACATCGACGAGATGATGCTGGAGGGCATCAAGAAGATCGCGCCGACCGGCGTGATGCTGATGTTCGCCATCCTCTACTTCGGGGTGATGATCGACGCCGGCCTGTTCGATCCACTGGTGCGGGTGATCCTGCGCTTCGTGAAGGGCGATCCGATGAAGATCGTGCTCGGCACCGCGGTGCTGGCGATGCTGATCTCGCTGGACGGTGATGGCTCGACCACCTACATGATCACCGTCTCGGCGATGCTGCCGTTGTACCAGCGGCTGGGCATGAACGCGCTGAACATGACCTGCGTGACCATCCTCGCCGGCGGCGTGATGAACCTGACCCCGTGGGGCGGCCCGACCGCCCGCGCGGCCACCGCGCTGCACGTGGACCCGGCCGATGTGTTCGTGCCGCTGATCCCGTCGATGGTGATCGCCTGTGCCGGCGTGCTGCTGCTGGCCTGGTACCTGGGCCTGAAGGAACGCCGTCGCCTGGGCGTGGTGACCCTGCCCAAGGGTGGCAGCTGGATGGACAACAGCGTGTCCGACGACAGCAATGCGCTGCCGACCGTGGAAGACGCCGAGGACATCAAGCGTCCGAAGCTGCTGTGGGTCAACCTGGCCCTGACCGTGGCGCTGATGACGGCGCTGATCATCGGCGTGCTGCCGATGCCGGTGCTGTTCATGGTCGGCTTCGCCATCGCCCTGGTGATCAACTACCCGAACCTGGCCGAACAGCGCCGCCGCGTGGTCAACCACGCCGGCAACGTGCTGTCGGTGGTGTCGCTGATCTTCGCCGCAGGCATCTTCACCGGCATCCTCAACAACACTGGCATGGTCGAAGCGATGTCGCACAGCTTCCTGGCGGTGATCCCGGAATCGTGGGGCCCGTACCTGGCGGTGATCACGGCGGTGGCGTCGATGCCGTTCACCTTCTTCATGTCCAACGACGCGTTCTACTTCGGCGTGCTGCCGATCCTGTCCGAAGCCGCCGGCAACTACGGCATCACCCCGGTGGAAATGGCGCGCGCCTCGCTGGCCGGTCAGCCGGTGCACCTGCTCAGCCCGCTGGTGCCGTCCACCTACCTGCTGGTGGGCCTGGCCAAGGTCGAGTTCGCCGACCACCAGAAGTTCACCCTGAAGTGGGCCATCGCCATCTCGATGCTGCTGATGGTCGGCAGCCTGCTGTTCGGCCTGTACCCGCTCGCGGCCTGACCCCTTATCAAGGAGCCTTCTGCAATGACGCTTCGAATCGCTTACGTCACCAGCGGCATGGGCAGTGTCGGTACTGCCATCTGCCAGAGCCTGGCCCGCAGCGGCCACACCGTGGTCGCCGGTTGCGCGCCGAACTCACCGCGCAAGGCCAACTGGCTGCGCGAGCAGCGCGAACAGGGCTTCGACTTCATCGCCTCCGAAGGCAACGCGACCGACTGGGCCTCGACCAGCGCGGCGTTTGCCAAGGTCCGCGCCGAAGTCGGTGAAGTGGACGTGCTGGTCAACAACTCCGGTGGCAGTCGCGACCTGCTGTTCCGGCAGATGACGGTGGAGGACTGGAACGCGGTGATCGCCTCCAACCTCAATGCGCTGTTCAACCTCACCAAGCAGGTGGTCGACGGTATGGCCACGCGGGGCTGGGGCCGCATCATCAACATCGGTTCGGTCAGCGCCCACAAGGGCCAGATCGGCCAGGTGAACTACGCCACCGCCAAGGCCGCGATGCATGGTTTCAGCCGTGCGCTGGCCGCCGAAGTGGCCTCACGCGGGGTCACCGTCAACACGCTGTCGCCGGGCTACATCGCCAGCCAGGCGATCAGCAGCTTCCCGCCGGACGTGCTGGACCGGCTGGCCGCCTCGGTGCCGGTGCGACGCCTGGGCCGTCCGGAAGAAGTGGCCGGCCTGTGCGCATGGCTGGCCTCGGACGAAGCCTCGTACGTGACCGGCGCCGATTATCCGGTCAACGGTGGCCTGTACATGGGTTGAGCCCGTCTCCACGCAGCGCGTGGATCGCCTCCCCCACGGAGTGCGCGGGGCCGGTGAACCTTCGTTCGCGAGGGGGATCCGGCCCCTTTTTGTTTCTGCATTTCTGAGACGCACTTCCCGATGCATCGGCAGAACCGGTGCTATACCTGCCAGCGCTTGCCGTGCCCAATGGACGAACGGCTGACATCGCGGATCAAGGAGGTTGGCATGCGTGCAATGCTGATTGCGCTTGTTGCGGTCGCCACCACGCCACTGGCGGCAACCCCACCCGCTGCCACTGCAGAAGAGGCGGACGCAACCTGGCGGCTCGTGGAGCGCTGGTCCTTGCAACTGGCACGCTCTGACCTTGTCGCGCAGCTGTCCCCCCTGGCTCCGGCCGGCTCGCGTTCGGAAGCAGGAAGGGGCCGGGGCGACAGCGCCACCATCGATCTGGCGCCATTCGTGGTCGCCGGAAGGATCAAGGGGCCTTCTGGCCAGATCCACACCGACGCGTCGGGGCGAATCATCAAAGGCATTACGCTGTCGCTGGGCGGCGCCTGCATCTCGCGAAAGCAGATGGGTCGTCGCTACCCCGACTTCAACGTCCTTTCCGTCCCGTCAGGGCATAGTCTGGACGAGTCGACGGTGTTCGGCACGGTACTGAACGGCATCCAGATCGGGTTCTCATTCTCCGAACATGATCGTGACTGCATGGACCAGCTCAAATTCAGGTGGCCCGGTGAGCGCTTCTGATTCTCTCCGGCATACCACCATGACGAACAGGTTGCAGGACGCACACCACTGCCCTGCATCGTTCGTTGGTTTTCCGTAAAGAAGGTTTCATGTTCCGTTCGCATAGTGGCCATGCACCGCGCACGCGTGCCGGTGACCACCCCCAATGCAACGGACCACCATGCAGACCCGACACCTGACGATCGCCGTGGCGATCGCGCTCTCCGCCGCCGCCAGCGCCCATGCCGCCACCGCCGCCGATGCCGGCGCCAGCACCGATGCCACGCTGAGCGCGCAGACGCTGGATACCGTCTCCGTGATCGGCCAGGGCGAGACCCGCCAAGTGCAGCGCATCACCGCCGTCGACAAGCAGGTGCTGCCGCCGGGCACCAGCGGCCAGAAGATCCTCGATCGCCTGCCGGGCGTGTCGGTGCAGTCCAACGACGCCTTCGGTGCCAACGAGGAATCGCAGACCATCAGCCTGCGTGGCTTCGACAAGAGCCGCCTGGGCTACACGCTGGACGGCATCCCGCTGGGCGACAACAGCTACGGCAACTACAACGGCCTGAGCATCGCCCGCGCGATCATCGCCGAGAACCTGGCCGGCGCCGAGCTGTCGCAGGGCATCGGTTCGCTGGGCGTGGCCTCGACCAGCAACCTGGGCGGCACCATCCAGTACTTCTCGATGGACCCGTCCACCGAATTCGGCGGTCGCGCCAGCGTCACCGTTGGCGACAACAGCCAGCGCCGTGGCTACCTGCGCGTGGATACCGGCGACATCAACGGCTTCTCGGCCTATGTGTCCGGCGTGCACCAGGACCAGGACATGTGGGCTGCGCCGTACCAGAACCAGACCACCCGCCAGTTCAACGCCAAGGCGGTGTGGAACGTGGGCGACCATCGTTTCGGTGCGTTCGTGGCCACCTCGCGCGCCAGCCAGGCCAACTACGCCTACCTGTCCAAGGACATGCTGGCCCGTGGCCTGGGCTATGACTGGAACATCTACGCGCCGGACTGGGATCGCGCCGTCGCCGCCGCATACTGCGCACCGGGCACGCTGGACCGCAGCAAGTGCAAGTTCAGCGGTGGCGTCAACAGCATCGACGATGCGTACTACCAGAGCCGTGCACTGCGTGACGACAACCTGTACTCGGTGGATGCCGACCTGCGTCTGGGCGAGCAGGGTCGCCTGAAGCTGCTGGCCTATCACCACGACAACCGTGGCCAGGGCCACTGGTGGGCACCGGGCCAGCCGTCCTACCCTGGCACCGACAAGATGTTGCCGATCTCGATCCGCAGCACCAACTACACGATCAACCGCGATGGCCTGACCGCCGCACTGTCGTGGACGGTCGGTATCCACGAGCTGGAAGCCGGCCTGTGGTACGAGCAGAACGACCATAACGTCTCGCGCAACTTCTACTACATCAGCGGTCCGTTCCTGGACGACCTGTACTTGAAGAACCCGGACCGCCTGCTGTTCAACCAGGACTTCGACATCCGCACGCGCCAGTTCTACGTACAGGACCGCATGCGCTTCCTCGACCAGCGCCTGACCGTGGACGTCGGCATCAAGAGCCCGAACACCCGCATGCGCGCCACCGCCAACCCGGGTGTGGAAACCAGCATCGCCTCGGGCACGCTGACTGCCAAGGAATCGGTGCTGCCGCAGCTGGGCCTGGGCTTCAAGCTCAACGCCAACAACGAGCTGTTCGCCTCGTATGCCGAAAACATCGCTGCCTTCGTCGGCGGTGGCAGCGGCGGCCCGCTGCAGGTGTCGCCGGAATCGTTCGCGGCCAGCGTCGGCCTGGAGCCCGAGAAGTCGAAGAGCCTGGAAGCCGGTTTCCGTACTTTCGGTGAGAAGTACCAGGCGTCGATCGCTGCCTACAACGTGAAGTTCGACAACCGCCTGCTGTCGCTGAACCCGTGCTCGAGCATCGAAGTCGGCACACGTCCGGAGTGCGTGACCCGCTTCATCAACGTCGGTTCGGTGAAGAGCCACGGCGCGGAGCTGACCTTCATCCTCAAGCCGATCGACGGCCTGCAGTGGTACAACGCGCTGTCCTGGAACAAGACCACCTACGAGGACGACTACCTGTCCGGCGGCGCGGTGGTACCGGTAGCCGGCAAGATCACCGTGGATACGCCGCAGCGCATGGCGTCCAGTGAGATCAGCTGGAACCGCGATGGCTTCTTCGCCAGCCTGCGTGCCAAGTACACCGGCAAACGTTACTACACCTACACCAACGACCAGTCGGTGCCGGGCGTGACCACCTTCGACGCCGGTGCGGGCTACGACTTCGGCCCGGGCCTGGGCCTGCGCAACGTGCGGGTGTCGTTGAACGCGACCAACCTGACCAACAAGCGCTACGCCGGCCAGCTGAGCTCGTTCGCACCGACCGATCCGGAGGGCAAGCGCTATGCGATCCACGCGAGCGCGCCGCGGCAGTTGTTCATGACGGTGGCGGCGGAGTTCTAAGTCAGAAGCGGGCGCTGCGGCGCATCAGTACCGCAGCGGGGCGAGGTGGGACGGGCCGAGGCAGGACACGCCGCAAGTACGTCCCTGTAGGCTCGGTCGGCGCATCCATGCGCCTCACGGTCCTGCCTCGGCCCGTCCCACCACGCTCGACAATTTCCTGCGCCGGCGCGGAGGCAATGAAAAGCAAAAGCAAAGAGCCGGGCATTGCCCGGCTCTTTGCTTTTCAAGCGCAATCCCTCTGGTGGGCCTGCTGCCGCGCCCGCAGGAAACTGTCTGGAGGAGGCGGGGCACCTTGGTCAGGACCGTTGGCGCCATGGATGGCGCCATCGAGCACCATGGAGGGGCTTTTGCGTGTCCTGGCCAGGGTGTCCCGCCTCCTCCCCACCGATAGCAGGCAGGCGCTGGCGGGTCCGCCAACGCATTTCATTCCGGCGCCAGCTGGTCCATCCGTATCCGGTTGGCGAACAGCGAGAACGCCAGCATCCCGGCCAGGCCATTCGCCCGGCTCACCCAGTGCGGCAGCCAACGCGGCGGCTTCAGCACCCCCGCATCGAACAACGGCGCGAACGCGATCGCATCGGTCAGGCTCATCTTGCCGGCAAACAACCAGCGGCAGACCTGCAGGCGGTCCTCGGCCAGCATGTGGCGGAAGAAGGTGTGCACCGACACCAGGCCGCGCAGGTACACCGTGTCCTTGGTGAAGGCCAGGCCGCCACTGGGCGGCACGCCACGGAACACGCGCTGCGCCGAAGCGAAACTCTCTTCCGCGTTCTGCCCGGCATCGCAGAAATAGCGGAACACTTCGATGAAATCAGCACCTTCGCGGGCCATCGCAATCGCTTCGGTACGCAGGCTGATGCGCTTGAGGCGCTCGATGTCGATGCTGCCGGTGATCTGCTCGGCGAAGGTGGCCAGCCCTTCCTGGGTTGCCGTCACCCGCGGCGAGGACAGTGCCAGGCTCGGCAGCACCGGCTGCTCGCGGCCGTTCAGGGCGGTCAGTGAATGCACCAGCGCTTCATGGTGGAACAGCTGCGCGCGGTCGTAGGCGCTGAAGCGTGCACTGGTGCGCAGGCGGATGCGGGTCGGGCCGGCGGCGGCCTTGGACACCAGCTCCGGGTCGAGCTGCACCTGGATGATGCGCGATTCGAAGAACGCGTCCAGATCGTTCTGCAGCTGCAGTTGCAGCGCGATGGCCGAGACCGGCACCTGTTCTTCCGGCGCCAGCAGTTCGTGGTCCAGTTCGGCGGCGATCTGGATGAAGTGGCGTGCAGCCTCACGCGTACTCGGGCCATTGCCCGGCAACGGCTGCTCGGGGGCGCCGAACAGCTGCACCGAACAGGTATCGACTGCAGCAGTGCCCAGCCCTTCCAGCAGCTGTGCGGCCAGGTCCCAGCTCTGCGCTGACTGCCGCACGTAGTGACCCAGTGGATGGCTGTCGTCGCAGTCGGCGGCAATCGCGGCCAGCGCACGACGTTCCTCGCTGAAATCCAGCTTCGGGTAGTCCACCTTCGGCAGTACCGGCTGGCCGCGTGCCACGCTGGCCAGGAACGGTGCCTGCAGCGTCGCCGGCCAGCTGGTCAGGCCCAGCAGGCGGATGCCTCCCACGGCCTCGACCAGGCGCGCATCGAGCGCTGCATGGTGGGCCACGTCACGGTCCAGCGTCGCAGTCGGTTCCATGCGCGGACTATAGCGCCCTGCCCGCGCGTTGGTAGGTGCAATGGATCGGGTAGCTGCCAACCTTGGTTGGCATCCGCCGAAGGCGGACTTCGGATACATCCGTGCCAACCAAGGTTGGCACCTACCAGGAGCGGGCAGTTGGCACCCACCCGAAGCAGGCAGACGCAGGTTCATTGCAGGGGGCAGAGCCCATTGCGGTGCAATGGGATCCGACCCCGCGATACCGATCAACGCCTGCGCGGCTTGCCTGCCGGGCGGAACTGCTGGCCCTTGCCCTTCTTGCCACCGCGTTCCTGCGCGGTCTCGGCCTGGCGTACTGCCAGCTTGGCGGCAGCGGCGGCCACTTCTTCCTTCAGCTTGAAGTAGTTCAGCAGCCGGCTCTCTTCGATCTCGCCGGCCTCGATCGCTGCACGCACGGCACAGCCCGGTTCCTGCTGGTGCTTGCAGTCGTTGAAACGGCACTGTGCGGCCAGCGCTTCGATGTCCGCGAACCCACCCTCGGACAGGGTCTCTTCGCCGGTCGGCTTCAGCTCGCGCATGCCGGGGGTGTCGATCAGGCAGGCGCCGGTCGGCAGCGGCATCAGCGCGCGGTGCGTGGTGGTGTGGCGTCCACGCGAATCGTTGGCGCGCACTGCGTTGGTCTTCATCCGCTGCTCGCCGAGCAGAGTGTTGGTCAGCGTGGACTTGCCGGCACCGGAGGAACCGACCAGCACCACCGTGCGGCCCGGGCCCAGCCACGGCTGCAGCACCGCCACGCTGTCGGCATCCAGGCCGTTGATCGCATGCAGCGCGATGCCCTGCATCTCCAGCTCTTCCAGCACCGCCAGTGCGTCTTCGCTGTACTCGGTCTGGTCGGCCTTGGTCAGCACCACCACCGGCTCTGCACCGCCACCACCGACCAGCAGCAGGTAGCGTTCGATGCGGCGCGGATTGAAGTCGGCATCCAGGCCACAGACGATGAACACCGTATCGATGTTGGCGGCGATCACTTGCTGGTGGTAATGCTCGCCGGCCGCACCGCGCTTGATCGCGGTACGCCGCGGCAGCAGGGCGACGATGCGGATGCCATCGAGCAGCACCCAGTCACCCACCGCTGGCCGTTCATGGCTGGGGAAGCGCGGGCGCTGCCATTCCGGCAGGGACTCGGCCTTGATCGACGCATCCGGGCCATCGGCCACCACGTAGTGGGTGCGGTGCTGTTCGATCACCCGTGCCGGGCGGGCCTGCGGATGTGCGGCCATCGCGGCCTGCCAGTCGGCCTGCTGCGCCGGGCCCGGCCAGGGCCAGCCAATGGTCTGCAGGGCGATGAAATCGGGGGTCTGGGTCATCGCCGCCATTCTACCTGTGCCGGCGCCCTGCCAGCCCAGCAATGACGGGCCCGGAGCCCTTGCCATGCATTGCAGCAATTCCGGTAGGATGGAAGCCCCATGCCTTTTGACGGCCCAGCTCCCATGTCCACCAACTCGCCCAAGCCCCTGGCCATCCGCGAGCGCCTTTCCGAAGTGCGCTACGAAATCCGCGGAGAACTGGCGCGGCGAGCCCGGGAGCTGGAGGCGCAGGGCCGCAAGCTGATCAAGCTCAACATCGGCAATCCCGGCGCCTTCGGTTTCCGCGCGCCGGAGCACCTTCAGCGTGCGATCGCCGACGACATGGGCCGCACCGACCCCTACACGCACCAGCAGGGCCTGCCGGTCGCGCGTGAAGCCATCGCCAGCTACTACGCCCGCCGTGGCGCGCCCGATGCGCACCCGGACCGCGTCTTCCTCGGCAATGGCGTCAGCGAACTGATCGACCTGTCGCTGCGTGCGCTGCTCAATCCCGGCGACGAAGTGCTGGTGCCCTCGCCCGACTACCCGCTGTGGTCGGCCTCGACCATCCTCAACGATGGCCGCCCGGTGTACTACCGCTGCGCACCGGAGAACGGCTTCCAGCCGGACCCGAGCGAGATCGAGACACTGGTGTCCTCGCGCACCCGCGCCATCGTGCTGATCAACCCGAACAACCCCAGCGGCGCAAGCTACCCGCGCGAACTGCTGGAGCGCGTGGTCGAGATCGCGCGCCGCCACAACCTGCTGTTGCTGGTTGATGAGATCTACGACCAGATCCTGTACGACGACGCGGTGTTCCAGCCGGTCGCGCCGCTGGCCGGTGATCATCCGTGCCTGACCTTCAGCGGCCTGAGCAAGGTGCACCGCGCCTGCGGCTGGCGCGTGGGCTGGGCCCACCTCAGCGGCGACGATGCCCGCCTGGGTGACTTCCGCGCGGCGCTGGACCTGCTCGGTGCGCTGCGCCTGTGCGCCAACGTGCCGGGCCAGTACGCCATCGAGGCCGCGGTGAACGGCCCGGACACCATTTCCGAGCTGTGCACGCCGGGCGGCCGCCTGTACGAAACCCGCCGTGCGGTGATCGAAGCCTGCGAAGCCAGCGAGCACCTGTCGCTGGTCGCTCCCTCCGGTGCGCTGTACGCGTTCCCGGCCGTGGTAGGCGCTGCGGCAAAGGGCTTCGACGACCACAACTTCGCGCTGGACCTGATGAACAACGAGGGCGTGCTGGTGGTGCCGGGCTCGAGCTTCAACGTGCCCTACCGCCACCATTTCCGCGTGACCCTGATGCCGGAAGCCTCGGTGATGCGCGATGTATTCGCGCGCATTGACCGTGCCCTGGCCCGCCGTGCCGAGGACGCGACCAAGGTCGTGCCGCTGAAGCCGCGCCGTTCGGTGGCCTGACCTGTGACCCTGTCCTACCTGGCGCTGGGCGATTCGTACACCATCGGTGAAGCGGTTGCAGTCGAAGGCCGCTGGCCGCACCAGTTGGCTGCCGCGCTGCGTGCACAGGGCACTGAGCTGTCCGATCCGCAGACCATTGCGACTACCGGCTGGACCACCGACGAACTCGATGCGGGCATCGATGCGGCCGCGCCGCAGGGGCCGTTCGATTTCGTCAGCCTGCTGATCGGCGTCAACAACCAGTACCGCGGGCGTCCGCTGGACGAATACCGCAGCCAGTTCCAGGCGCTGCTGCAGCGGGCCATCGGTTTCGCTGGCGGTGATGCCGGCCGCGTGCTGGTGCTGTCCTTCCCCGATTGGGGTGCGACCCCGTTCGGCGCCGGCAGTGGCCGCGACCTGGCCGCGATCGAGATCGAGACCGACGAATTCAATGCGGCTGCCGAGGTGATCAGCACCCAGCAGGGCGTGGCCTTCGTCGACATCACCGATATCAGCCGCGCGCAGGGCGAAGACCCGACGATGATTGCCGAGGACGGCCTGCATCCTTCAGCGCGGATGTATGCGCTGTGGAGCGCGCGCGCTCTGCCGGTGGCCGCGCATCTGCTTGGCGGCACGGACTGAGGCGATGGACGGCACGCCACGGAACGGCCCGCCCCTGCCCTGCACGCCCCTGACCGCCCCGCAGGCCCGCTTGATCGCAGAAGCATTCCGGCCAGCGCAGGCCTGGGGCAGCCGCCGCGACTACTACTACACCCGCGGCAAGCTCGGCAGCGATCCGCTGTACGACGGCGTGCTGCAGCATCTGCCTGACGATGGGCAGCCTGTGCTGGACCTGGGCTGCGGGCTGGGCCTGTTCGCCCATGTGCTGCGCCAGCGCGGCGGTACCCAGCATTACCTGGGCGTGGACGTGGATGCCGGCAAGATCACCCGCGCGCAACGTGCTGCCGCCGACCTGCAGGACGTGCGCTTCGACTGCGTGGATGTGCAGGCGCCGCTGCCGGCGCAGGCCGGGCACGTCCTGCTGCTGGACGTGCTTCAGTATCTGGACGCGGGCCCACAGCAGGCCCTGCTGCGCGCGGCCAGCGCACAGGTGGCCCACGGCGGCTGCCTGTTGCTGCGTACACCGCTGGCCACCGGGGATGGCCGCGACCGCACCACGCGGGTCGCCGACCGGCTGGCCTGGCTGATCGGCTGGATGGGCACACGACCGCGCCACTATCCCGATCCGCAGGTGTTGCAGGCGACATTGATCGAGGCCGGATTGCAGGTGACGTCGCCCCGGCCGCTGCACGGGCGTACCCCGTTCAACAGCTGGCTGCTGGTGGCGCACCGCATCCGGTAGCGCGGGGCCATGCCCGGCGGATTCCATCCATGCCGCTGCGCTCGCCGGGCGTGGCCCGGCGCTACCGGTTATCCGGCCGGCAGCTGCGCCTTCAGCCCGCGCTCGTGCAGCGCCTGCAGCACGCGCTCGATGATCACCAGGTTATGCCCATGGGCGGCACCTTCGTGCAGCAGCACGATCGCGCCCGGGCGCAGATCCGGCAGCAACCGTGCCAGCACGCCGTCCGGCGTGCAGCCGACGCCGTCGTAGCCGCGCGCGCTCCAGCCTACCCGGACCAGCCCCAACCGCTGCAGCACCGGCGCCACGAACGGATTGGTCATGCCCACCACCGAGCGGTACCAGCGCACCGGCTGGCCGCTTACCGCCTGCAGGGCATGCTGGCAGCCCTCGATCTCGGCGCGCATCGCCACCGGGCCCAGCCGCCAGAAGCGCGCCTGCGGATGGCTGTGGCTGTGATTGCCCAGGTCATGGCCACGGCGCAGGATCTCCTGCACCAGTTCCGGCTGTGCCAGCGCACGTTCCCCCACCAGGAAGAAGGTGGCGCGTGCCTGGTGGCGGTCCAGCAGGTCGAGCACGGCGCGGGTTTCCGGGCCAGGACCGTCATCGATCGTCAGCCATACCGTGTTGCCGGCCTCCGGCAGTCGGCTCAGCACCGGCGCATAGAAGCGGCTGTTGGGCAGGAACACCGGCACCATGAACAATGCGTGGCTGGCCACCATCAGCGGCAGACCCCACTGCCAGCCGTCCAGGGCCCAGACCAGGATCACGACCAGCTGCGACGCCACCAGCCAGGGCAGCCAGCGCCAGGGGCGGGCCGGGATGCGATGCAATGTTCCTGCGTTGCTCATCCCCCATGATGCCATGGGGGTTAGAATTGATGATTCGAATTCCCGGAAACCCGACGTCCATGTCCCTCGATCCCGCCCTGCGTTCGCGCATCGAATCCATCCTCAACGCCAACCGCGTCGTGCTGTTCATGAAGGGCCAGCCGTCGATGCCGCAGTGCGGTTTCTCGGCCAAGGCCGTGGGCGCCCTGCAGGACCTCGGCGTCGAGTTCGCCCACGTCAACGTGCTGGCCGACCAGGAAATCCGTGAAGGCATCAAGGCCTACGGCGACTGGCCGACCATCCCGCAGCTGTACATCGACGGCGAACTGGTCGGCGGCAGCGACATCGTGCTGCAGATGGCCGCCAGCGGCGAGCTGAGCAGCGTGCTGGGCCTGGCTGCGCCGGACCGTACCCCGCCGAGCATCACCGTCACTCCTGCCGCCGTGGAAATGCTCAAGGGCGCGCTGGCCGATGCTCCGGGCGCTGCCCTGCAGCTGTCCATCGACGCCGGTTTCCAGCCGAACTTCCAGCTGGCCCCGCACGACGAAGGCGCGATTGCCGCCGAGTCCAACGGCCTGCGCGTGCAGTTCGACCTGGCCAGCGCGCGTCGCGCCAACGGCATCACCATCGACTGGGTGGACGACATCCGCGGCAAGGGCCTGGCGATCGACAACCCGAATGCGCCCAAGCCGGTACAGGAAATCAGCGTGCGCGACGCCGACGACCTGGTGCGTGCCGGCAACATCACCCTGGTGGACGTGCGCCCGGCCGACGAGCGCGCCATCGCAGCCGTCGGCGTACCGTTCAAGAGCTTCGACGGCAACGGCCGCGCCGCGCTGGAAGCCCTGCCGAAGGACACCGCACTGGCCTTCATGTGCCACCACGGTGGCCGCAGCGCGCAGGCCGCCGAGCAGTTCCGCGCCCTGGGCTTCACCAAGGTGTTCAACGTCACCGGCGGCATCAACGCCTGGTCGGAAGACGTCGACAACGGCGTGCCGAAGTACTGATCGGCACTGAAAAAGGGGACGGAGGGAATTAAGTCGTTTGTGGCAAAAACGACTTAATTCCCTCCGTCCCCTTTTTCTTAGCCGGCGAACCCGCCTTCGGCCAGGTAATCCAGTTCTTCCGGCGTGGGGATGCGGCCCAGCACGGCGTTGCGATGCGGGAAGCGCCCGAAACGGCGGATGATGTCGCGGTGCAGTTCGGCGTACTGCAGGTATTCCTTGTCACCCAGCACGTCGAACATCGCCACCGAGCGGTCCTGGTCCAGCGGATCCTCGGAGTGCTCGAACGGCAGGTAGATGAAGGCGCGCAGCTTCGGCACCAGCTGCAGGTCCAGGCCCTCCTCGATGGCACGCATGGCGTAATGCCGGGCCAGGCCATCGGTGGCGTAGGAATGGGCAGTGCCCCTGAAGCAGTTGCGCGGGAACTGGTCCAGCAGCAGCATCAGGGCCAGCGCCCCTTCGGCACTGCCCAGCCAATGCTCGCGCCCGCGCGAAGCGGCGGCGAAATGCTCATCCAGAAACAACTGGCGGAACTGCGCGTCGAACGCGTCGTCGCGGGCGAACCACTTCGCAGGGCCCGCCTCCTTCCAGAATTCCACCACTTGCGCGGCAACGTCCATTACCTACTCCCAGGCCCGGACGCCCCGCGCCCGGCCTTCATCATCATTCGTCGAAGCGCAGGTGGCGGACCGACTTGCCGTTGCGCCGGATAAGCTTAAGCGCCTCGATGCCGATCTGGATATGGTTTTCCACGAACTGGGAGCTGACCTTGGCATCGGAGGCCTCGGTCTTGACCCCGTCCGGAATCATCGGCTGGTCCGAAACCAGCAGCAGCGCGCCGCTGGGGATGTGGTTGGCGAAGCCGGCGGCGAACACCGTGGCCGTTTCCATGTCGATGGCCATGCAGCGCATCGCCCGCAGCCGCTCCTTGAAGGCCTCGTCGTGCTCCCAGACCCGGCGGTTGGTGGTGTAGACGGTGCCGGTCCAGTAATCGTGGCCGAGGTCGCGGATCATGGTCGAAACCGCACGCTGCAGCGCGAAGGCCGGCAGCGCCGGTACTTCCGGCGGCAGGTAGTCGCCCGAGGTACCCTCGCCGCGGATCGCCGCGATCGGCAGCACCAGGTCGCCCAGCTGGTTCTTGCGCTTGAGACCACCGCACTTGCCCAGGAACAGCACCGCCTTGGGCATCACCGCCGACAGCAGGTCCATGATGATCGCGGCATTGGGACTGCCCATGCCGAAGTTGATCATGGTGATGCCATCGATGGTGGCACTGGCCATCGGCCGGTCCAGGCCGATGACCGGCGCGCCGGTCAGCTCGGAGAACGTATGCAGGTAGCCGCCGAAGTTGGTCAGCAGAATGTGCTGGCCGAACTGGTCCAGCGGTACGCCGGTATAGCGCGGCAGCCAGTTGTCGACGATTTCCTGCTTGCTCTTCATGGGCAGTCCGGTACGGCGGGGGACCGGGTATTTTCAGCCACCCGGCCGGTGCCGTCGAGCCACCGTCGACAGGCCTGTGAAGAAGGTCACTTGGCAAGCCCGCCGCCTCCGGGCTAGCGTCGACGGTTGGACCAGCTGCAAGGGGAACTGCATGGCATCGACGTTGTTGCGCGCCGGGGTAGCCCTGGCACTGCTTTCATTGAGCACGGCTCCGGCGGTGGGCGCCTCGCGCTTCGTCGCCGATCCCTACCCCAGCACCTACCAGGCGCATCCCGATGCGCCGGTGCTGATCCAGAACGCCACCGTGCTGACCGGCACCGGCCAGCGCCTGGACAATGCCGACGTGCTGCTGCGCGAGGGCCGCATCGTCGCCGTTGGCCGCCAGCTGCAGGCCGATGCCGGTGTCACCCGCATCGATGCGCAGGGCAAGTGGGTCACCCCTGGCCTGATCGACGTGCACTCGCACCTGGGCGTGTACCCCAGCCCCGGCGTCGGCGCGCACAGCGACGGCAACGAGATGACCGCACCGGTCACCGCCAACGTCTGGGCCGAGCACTCGGTGTGGCCGCAGGACCCGGGCTTCGCCACCGCACTGGCCGGCGGTGTGACCAGCATGCAGGTGCTGCCGGGCTCGGCCAACCTGGTGGGTGGCCGCGGCGTGACCCTCAAGAACGTACCCGCGGTGACCTACCAGGCGATGAAGTTCCCCGGTGCACCCTGGGGCCTGAAAATGGCCTGCGGCGAGAACCCCAAGCGGGTCTATGGCGAAGGCAAGGGCGTGACCCCAGCCACGCGCATGGGCAACGTGGCCGGCTACCGCGCCGCCTTCATCGATGCCGCCGACTACATCGCCAAGAACAAGCCGAAGCCGGCCAAGCGCAAGGGTTGGTTCGGCAGCGACAAGGGCGACAGCGCCGGTGATGCCGGCGGCAAGCGCGATCTCAAGCTGGACACGCTGGCCGGTGCGATCGAAGGCGACATCCGCGTGCACATCCACTGCTACCGCGCCGACGAGATGGCCACCATGCTCGATCTGGCCAAGGAATTCGGCTTCAAGGTAGCCGCCTTCCACCACGGCGTGGAGGCCTACAAGCTGGCCGACCGGCTGGCCGCCGACGGCGTCTGCGGTGCGCTGTGGGCCGACTGGTGGGGCTTCAAGATGGAAGCCTTCGACGGCATCCCGGAGAACATCGCGCTGGTCGACCGGCCGAAGAACAGCTGCGCCATCGTCCACTCCGACTCACCCGAAGGCATCCAGCGCCTGAACCAGGAAGCGGCCAAGGTGATGGCGTCCGCGCGCCGCGCGCGCATGCCGGAGATCACGCCCGAACACGCCATCACCTGGATGACCGCCAACGCCGCCAAGGCGCTGGGCATTGAAGGCCAGACCGGCACCCTGGAGGCCGGCAAGATGGCCGATGTGGTGGTCTGGAACGGCAATCCCTTCAGCTCGTACGCGCTGGCCGAGCAGGTCTTCATTGATGGCCGCAGGTTGTACGACCGCAGTGCACCGGCAGCGACGCCGCGTTCCGATTTCCAGCTTGGCCAGGAGGTGCGCTGATGGGCGTGTTGAACAAGCGTCGCCGGGCATGGCCCGGCGCTACCTTGGTTGCGCTGTTGTTGATGACAACCGCAGCCTCGGCGCAGGACCTGCTGGTGCGCAACGCGACCGTGCATACGGCCAGCACGCGTGGCAGCCTGCAGAACGCCGATGTGCTGGTGCAGGGCGGCATCATCCGCGCGGTGGGCAACGGCCTGTCGGCGCCGGCCGGCGCCAGCGTGGTCGAGGCCAATGGCCGTCCCCTGACACCGGCACTGTTCGGTGGCATCACCGAGACCGGTATCGAAGAAGTTTCCGGTGAATCGAGCACGGTGGACAGTTCGCTGAAGCTCGGTGAGCAGCCACTGCGGCCGGAATTCGACGTCACCCTCGCCTACAACCCGGCCTCAGTGCTGATTCCGGTCACGCGCCTGGAAGGCATCGGCTTCACCGCGCTGGGCGCTGCCACCGGCGGTGGTTTCGTGGCCGGCCAGGGCGGCGTGATGCGGCTCGATGGCAGCACCGATCCGATCGGCCCGCGTGCCCTGTTCCTGCGCATCGGCGCGGCAGCCTCCGAACTGACCGGGCATTCGCGCGCCGCGCAATGGATGCTGTTGCAGCAGATGATCGACGAAGCACGCGGACAGGTGGCTGCGGACTCGCCGCACGCGCTGCTGACGCCAGCCGGACGCCGCACGCTCAGTCGCTACCTGGCCGGCCAGGGCCGCATCGTGGTGGAGGTGGATCGCGCCGCCGATATCCGCCAGCTGCTGCGCTGGGCCACCCGCGAAAAGGTGAAGATCGCCATCGCCGGTGCCAGCGAAGCCTGGCAGGTCGCGCCGGAGCTGGCCGCCGCACAGGTGCCGGTGTTCGTTGACGTGCTGGCCAACCTGCCGGCCAGCTTCGACCAGATCGGCGCCACCCTGGAAAACGCCGCGCGCCTGCAGCGTGCCGGCGTGCCGGTGTCGTTCGTGCAGCGCGGCGACGCCACCCACAACGCGCGCAAGATGCGCCAGCTGGCCGGCAACGCGGTGGCCAACGGCCTGCCGTGGATCGATGGCCTGGCTGGGCTGACCCGGGTGCCTGCACAGGCGTTCGGGGTGGCCGACCAGATCGGCAGCATCGAACCCGGCAAGCGCGCCGACCTGGTGCTGTGGGAGGGCGATCCGCTGGACGTGGCGCACTATGCCGAGCAGGTCTGGCTGGGCGGCCGTGCGATGCCGATGCGCTCACGCCAGACCGAACTGCGTGACCGCTACCTGCAGCGCAACGCGCAGCCCTGACCGCACACGAGGACACACCGATGGCGACACTGCGCTGGTACTTCGACCTCATCTCGCCCTACTCCTACCTGCACTGGCAGAAGCTGAAGCAGCTGCCGCAGTTCGCGCAGATCCAGATCGTGCCAATTGCCTTCGGTGCGGTGCTGCATCACCTGGGCAACCTAGGGCCGGCCGAGATTCCGGCCAAGCGCCGCTTCATCTACCGCCAGCTGTTGTGGACCGCGCAGGCCGAGGGCACACCGCTGCGATTCCCGCCCGGCCATCCGTTCAACCCGCTGCCCGCCCTGCGCCTGTGCCTGGCCGCCGGTGCCAGCGTGCAGGCGGTGGACGTCCTGTTCGACTGGATCTGGCGCGACGGCAACGCGGCCGACAGCCCTGACGCCCTGCGCGAACCGGCCGCACAGCTGGGTATTGACGATGTCGCCAGCGCCATCGCCGACCCGGCGGTGAAGGAGCAGCTGCGCCGTAACACCGAGGCCGCAATTGGTGCCGGGGTGTTCGGTGTGCCGACCCTGGCTATCGATGAGGAGCTGTTCTGGGGCAACGACGCGCACCCGCTGATGGCTGCCGTTCTGGCCGATCCTGACCTGCTGCGGCAGCCCGAATGGCTGCGCCTGGCCACCCTGCCGGTGGCGGTGCAGCGCAGTCGCTGAACAGGGCGTGGCGCGTTTCCCTCGCGCGCCTGGCTGGGATTTGAGATAGATTTCACGTTTCCGAACCTACAACCGCCCTGGAGGGGGAGCCGCGGATGCGCATCGGAATCGTCGTCGACTCGGCCTGCGACCTGCCGCCGGACTTCATCGCCACCCACAACATCGTGCTGCTGCCGATCACCGTACGCATCGGCGAAGCGGTGCTGGCCGATCATCGCGATGAACAGGCCACACTGAGCTTCCTGCACGCGCACGTGGCCGAACACGGTGCTGAAGCGGAAACCATCCCCTTCAGCGTCAACCAGATCCGCGACCTGTTCCTGCAGCAGCTGGTGATCGATTACGACCACGTGTTCTGCATGACCATCACCAAGACCCGCAGCCCGATCCATGACAACGCGCTGCAGGCCAGCTTCGCCATCCTCAACGACTACAAGCCGGTGCGGCAGGCAGCGGGTTACAACTCGCCGTTCGCGCTGCGCGTGCTCGACACCCAGAACCTGTTCGCCGCGCAGGCGGTGACCGCAGTGGAAGCGGTGCGCCTGCGCGACAGCAACGCCAGCGTGCAGCAGATCCGCGAGCGGCTGGAGGAGCTGGCCAGCAACGTGCACGGCTACATGGTCACCCGCGACCTGTACTACATGCGCGCGCGTGCGCGGCACAAGGGCGACCGCAGTGTCGGCCTGCTCAGCGCCGCATTGGGCAGTGCGCTGGACATCAAGCCGGTGCTGCACGGTTACCGCGGCGAGACCGGACCGGTGGCCAAGATCAAGGGCTTCGACAACGCCGTGCAGAAGTTGTTCGCGGTAGTTGGCCAGCGCGTACGCGCCGGGCTGATGACACCGACGGTGTGCGTCAGCTACGGCGGTGAGCTGGAAGAGCTGCGCACCCTGCCCGGCTATGCACAGCTGAAAGAGGTCTGCGCCACCCATGGCGTGACCGTGTACGAATCGGTGATGAGCCTGACCGGCATGGTCAACGTCGGCAAGGGCGCAGTCACCGTGGGCTTCGCCGATGGGCCGCATCGGTTCGAGTGAGGCCCCGACGCGGCGCGGATCTGCACATCGATTCCACCGCGGTTATGCCAGTCTTCCCGCACTTCAAGGAGAACTCCATGCCTGCGCAGTACCACATCAGCCTGCCCGACCCGTCCAAGGCCCGCGGCAATGACCCTGACCTGTCCTTCCATTCGCAGGGCGCCGCCGGTTTCGCCGAAGAACTGCAGGATGCGCTGCGCAATGGCAGCCTGTTCGAGCGCTGGAAGGCCAAGCAGCCTGACCCGGACGCGGTGGAACCGCAGTGGGGCGTGACCGACCCGGATGCCACCGTGACCGGCGAGCAGAAGGACCTGCGCATCAACCTGGTGGCCACCACCCGCATCGACAGTGACGTGTTCAAGCAGCGCCTGCGCCTGCTGGCAGGCCACCATTGGGAACTGCGCGACGTGCGTTGAGGCCAGGCCCTGGTAGTGCCGGCCGCTGGCCGGCAACCGCAACATCGATGGAGGTGCCGGCC
>NZ_JBDJKU010000059.1:0-24776 GCF_039673015.1 Stenotrophomonas sp. TWI1409 | reverse complement strand
CCCGCGAGAGCGTGTTGTTCTCGCGGGGGGTGGCCCCTGGTGGGGGCTGCCGCCGGCCACTACCGGTCCAGGGTTTCCCACGGGAAGCGTGGCAGCGCGTCCACCGCCTGTTCCAGCCGCCGCGACCAGTTCTGGTGAATATCGGCATACAACGCCGAATCCGCGCCCAGCCGCAGCTGCTGGCCGATGCGCAGCTCGCCGTCGCGCAGCAGCGCCAGATCGATCGGCAGGCCCACCGACAGGTTGGAACGGATGGTGGAGTCCAGCGAGACGATCGCCGTACGCGCGGCATCCTCCAGGTGTGTGGCCGGGCTGAGGATGCGGTCCAGGATGGGCTTGCCGTACTTGGACTCACCGATCTGAAGATAGGGCGTCTCCGGCGAAGCGGCGATGGCGTTGCCGAGCGGGTAGATCATGTACAGCCCGGGCCGCTCGCCAGCGATCTGGCCACCGAAAATCAGCGTCGCCTGGGTGTTGACCCCGTCATGGCCGTGCTCGCTGTGGCTGCTGTGCACCTGGCTGTCCACCAGCAGCTGGCCGACGTACTCGGCAGCTTCGAACAGATGGGTCATGTCGCGCAGGTTGGGCGTGCGCCGTTCACCGGCGTCGCGCCCCAGGCGTGACACCAGCAGCTGGGTGGTGGCCAGGTTGCCAGCCGCCATCAGCACGTAGGCTGCCTGGCCGGGGTACTCGAACACGTGCAGCTTGCGGTGCACGCGCACATCGTCCAGCGAGGCATTGGTCCGGGTGTCGGCAGCGAAGACAAGGCCTTCGTCCACCTCGATTCCAACGCAATAGGTCATGTCGGTGCCCTATCATGTGCGTCCCGGATTGTAGGCAGGCCGCCGTGACGACGGCATGTCCACGCCCCCTCAAGTGCCGTCACCTGAACCGCATGACCACCGTGCTCCTGAGCCTGGGCAGCAACGTCCAGCCCCGCCGCTACCTCCACGCCGCGGTGACGGCCCTGCGCGAGCGCTTTGGCGCACTGCAGGTGTCACCCGCCTACCGTACTGCCGCGGTCGGCTTCGATGGCCCGGCCTTCCTCAACAATGCGGTGGCGATCGAGACCGATCTGCCGCTGCAGGAACTGGACGACTGGCTGCATGCGCTGGAAGACGCGCATGGCCGCGATCGCAGCGGGCCGCGCTTCTCCGACCGGACCCTGGACATCGACGTGGTGTTCTACGGCGACCTGGTGGTGGAAGGCCCCGGCCACCTGCGCATTCCGCGCCCGGAACTGAAGCATGCCTTCGTGCTGAAGCCGCTGGCGGACATCGCGCCGGGCTTCATCGACCCGGTCAGCGGGCAGGACCTGGCAACGCTGTGGCGTGCGCACAGACAGTTTGGCGAGGCGTTCGAGGTGGTGGACCTCGGATGACGGAGGTTGCCGGCCAGCGGCCGGCACTACCTCAACTGACCGTTCGCCCACCATCCACGCGCAGGGTGTGGCCGGTGACGAAGCTGGCTTCGGCCACCAGCCAGTAGACCGCCTCGGCGATCTCCTCGACCGTGCCGATCCGTGCCAGCGGCGTGCGTGCCAGCAGCGCCTCGCGGGCGAAATCGTCCTTGCCCTGTTCCGGCCACAGGATCGCCCCCGGCGCTACCGCATTGACCCGCACTTTCGGCGCCAGCTCCAGCGCCAGCGAGCGGGTGGCCATCTCCAGCGCGGCCTTGGCCATGGTGTAGGCGATGTGGTCGCGCATCGGGTCGGTGCCGTGCAGGTCGGTCAGGTTGACGATGCAGCCCTGCTGGCGGCGCAGGTAGGGCGCCGCCGCCTGTGACAGCAGCAGCGGCGCGCGCGCATTGACCGCATACAGCTCGTCCATCGCCTCGGCGGTGACCTGGCCGAGCGGGGTGGGGAAGAAGTTGGAGGCGTTGTTGACCAGTGCATCCAGTCGCCCGAAGTGGGTGACGGCCTGCTCCACCAGGTCGGCCAGGGCGTCGGCGTCGCGCAGGTCGGCCTGCAGGGCCAGCACGCTGCCCGGGCGCACGTTGTCGAAATCGAACGCGGCCTGCTGCAGCTCCGCGCTGGAGGTGTTGGCGTGCAGCACCACCGACCAGCCACAGGCATGGAACTGGCGGGCGATGGCCGCACCGATCCGGCGCGCGCTGCCGGTGATCAGGACCACGGGGTGGGTGTCGCTCATCGAGGGTCCTCCAAGGCTCGGCTATCCTGTGCACCATTGTCACCGCATTCGAAGACGCCATGCAGCCCACCTTCCCCCTGCCCGAAGCCGATGCCCTGGCCCACAGCGACCAGCTGGCCGCCGCCCTGCGCGCCGAAATCCTTGCGCAGGGCGGGGCGATGCCGTTCTCGCGCTTCATGGAACTGTGCCTGTACACCCCCGGCTGGGGCTATTACAGCGCCGGCGCCAGCAAGTTCGGTGGCAGCGGTGACTTCACCACCGCGCCCGAGCTCGGCAGCCTGTTCGCGGGCGGCGTGGCCAATGCGCTGGCGCCGGTGTTCGCCCAGCTGGGTGCGCAGGCGCGGATGCTGGAACTGGGCGGTGGTACCGGCGCCTTCGCCGAAGCGGTGCTGCTGCGCCTGGCTGAGTTGGACGCGCTGCCGTCGCGCTACGCCATCCTCGAACCCAGCGCCGACCTGCGCGAGCGCCAGCAGCAGCGCCTGCAGCAGAACCTGCCGGCCGAGCTGGCGGCGCGCGTGGACTGGGTCGACCGCCCGTTCGAGGAGGACTGGGAGGGCGTGGTGTTTGCCAACGAGGTGATCGACGCGCTGCCGACCCCGCGCTTCCTGATCCGCGATGGCGAGGTCTACGAGGAAACCGTCGAGCTGGATGCCGAAGGCAACTTCATCCGCGGCGCGCAGCCGGCCGACATCCTGCTCAATGGCGCGGTACGCCACATCGAGCGCTATCTGGAAAAGCCCTTCGCCGAGGGCTACCGCTCCGAAGTGCTGCCGCAGCTGCCGTACTGGCTGCAGGCGGTCGCCGGTGGCCTGCAGCGTGGCGCGATGCTGTTCGTCGACTACGGTTACAACCGCGGCGAGTTCTACCAGCACGACCGCGACGATGGCACCGTGCGTGCGTTCTACCGCCACCACGTGCACAACGACGTGCACCGCTGGCCGGGCCTGCAGGACATCACGGCGTCGGTGGATTTCACGGCGATGGCCGAGGCCGGCATGCACGGCGGTTTCGAGCTGGCCGGTTACTGCAGCCAGGCCAGTTTCCTGCTTGGCAACGGCCTGGACCAGGTGCTGCTGCTGGCCGAGGAACGCACCGATGAGGTCGGCCGCATCCAGCTGCGCGACCAGGTGAAGAAGCTGACCCTGCCGACGGAGATGGGCGAGCGCTTCCAGGCTATCGGCCTGCAGCGTGGCGTCGACTTCGAACCGGCCTTCGAGCTGGGTGATCTGAGCTGGCGCCTGTGAGCCACGCGTTGCCGGTGATCAAGCCGCTGCGGCGGCCCCGGCTCTGGGCCGCGCTGTGGGCGGCGGCAGTACTGCTGGTGATCGTGGTCTGCCTGATCCCACCACCGCCGATTCCGTTGCCGGAAAACAGCGACAAGGGCGAACACTTCCTCGCCTATTTCATCCTGGCCGGCAGCGCGGTGCAGCTGTTCCGTCGGGGCCGCCCGCTGCTGTGGGTGGGCGTGGGCCTGGTGCTGATGGGCATCGGCATCGAGTTCGCGCAGGGCGCGCTGACCAGCAACCGCATGGCCGACCCAATGGATGCGCTGGCCAACACCATTGGCGTGCTGGCCGGCATGGCCACTGCACTGACCCCGATGCGCGACCTGCTGCTGCGCTGGCGCGGGTAAAGGCGTGCCAACCAAGGTTGGCACCTACCGGTAGATCCACGCCATGCGCGGATGGAATCCGTAGATCCACGCCATGCGTGGCCATGCGTGGATGAACTGCCCGGGGTGCCGACCAAGGTCGGCACCCACCATGACAGACCTGTCATTACTTCCCCAGCGTGACCTCATCCAGCACCCACATCGCCGGGCGCGTATCGCCGGTGAAGTTGATGCACAGGTCACCGGTGCCCTGGGTACCCTTCGGCAGCGCTGCACGCAGTGTCACGAAGCCATCGGCATCGGGCTTGGCCGGCAGCGGTACCTCAGCCAGCACCTTGCCGCTGCAGTCGCCGCGACGCACCTGCATCTCGCCATGCGCGCGCTTGGCCTTCTCGAAGCGACGCTTGGGCTCGTCGTGGGCCAGCTGGAAGTAGTACGGGATGCGACCTGCACGCACTTCCACGCTGCCGATGCCGTCCAGCTGCGCCTGCGGCCAGCGCCAGCACGGCTGGAAGATGTCCACGTTGAACACCGCACGGTTGCCTTCGCGGGGGCCATCGTCTTCCAGGCGCAGCACCAGCCCCTTCTTGCCCACGCAGCTGAGCAGTTCATCACTGCGGCGGCTGAGCAGCGATTGCGCAGTGAAGTCCGCAACCGTCGGCTTCGCGGCCAGCATCTGGCCCTGGTAGAACGCGGCGGCCTGCACGGCGGCGGGCAGCTGCGCCGTCAGCGGCTGCTGGTACAGCGCGGACTGCGCGGTCACCGGCTGGCCATCGGTGCTGTAGCGCACTTCATAGCCCAGCGGATTGGCCAGCGACACGGTCACGGTGTTCTTCGCACGATCATCGGTGTAGTCCACGCCTACTTCGAACGGGGTCTGCGCATAGGCCAGGCCCCAGGCACGGTAGCGCTGCAGCTGTGCCGGCAGGCGTGCGAGGAAATCGCGGAAGTCGCGATGTTCCGGCGTGCTCCAACCGGTCTCGGCCACAGCGGCCAGGCGCGGGAACAGGTTGTGCTGCAGGCGCGCATAGCTGCGCGTGTGCTCGGTGAACATGTTGGCCTGCAGGCCGAGAATGTGCCCGCGCTTGTCTGCGGCCAGTTCGGCCGGCACCGGCTCGAAGTTGTAGAGCTTGCCGAGATTGACCTGGCTCGGACGGCCCGGCGGTTCGTTCGGCGAGGCCGTCTGCAGGTAATCCAGATAGAGGTAGCCGACCGGCGACATGATCACGTCATGGCCGGCGCTGGCCGCGGCCAGGCCGCCTTCGGTGCCCTGCCAGGACATCACCGTGGCCTGCGGCGGCAGCCCGCCTTCGAGGATCTCATCCCAGCCGATCAGGCGCCGGTCGTGCTCCTCCAGGAAGGTCTCCAGGCGCTTGATGATGTGGCTCTGCATGGCCATTTCATCCTTGATGCCCAGCGCACGCATGCGCTGCTGCACCTGCTTCGACGCTTCCCACTGGTCCTTCACCGCCTCGTCGCCACCGACGTGCACGTACTTGGCCGGGAACAGGTCGATCACTTCTTCCAGCACGTTTTCCAGGAAGGTGACGGTGCTGTCTTCAGTGTTGAACAGGTTGGGGAACACGCCCCATTCGCTGATCGGCTTCAACGGCGTATCGATGGTGCCCAGCTCCGGATACGCAGCAATCGCGGCAGTCGCGTGGCCCGGGACATCGATTTCCGGGATCACCTGGATATGCAGCTTCGCGGCATAGGCGATCACTTCGCGGATCTGGTCCTGCGTGTAGAAGCCGCAGTACGGATGCTCCTGGCCGCTGACCGGATCGATGCCGCCATCGCCGGCCGGGAGGCGGCAGCTGCCCACTTCGGTCAGCTTCGGGTAGCGCTTGATCTCCATGCGCCAGCCCTGGTCATCGGTAAGGTGCCAGTGGAAGGTGTTGAGCTTGTGCGCAGCCATTGCGTCGAGCACGCGCTTGATCTCGTCCAGGCTCTGGAAATGCCGTGCCGAGTCGAGCATGAAGCCGCGCCAGCTGAAGCGTGGCGCATCCTGGATCTGCACCGCTGGCAGCACCCCGTTGCTGCCGCCGGTGGCGAGCTGGGCGAGGGTGGTCGCGCCATAGAACAGGCCGGTTTCGTTGCCGGCCTGGATCAGCACGCCCTGCGCGGTGCTCTCCAGCGTGTAGCTTTCGCCGCTGTCGCGGAAGGTGGGCACGATCTGGAAGCGGATGCTGCCGGTCTTGGCTGCAGCCTTGCCCTTGGCCAGGACCAGGCGCGGGCCACCACTGCGGGCCAGCAGGCCGGCGAACTGGGCGGCGACGCGCTGCGCGACTTGGCCTTCGGCCTGCAGCACGGTGTCGGCGCGGACGGTGATGCCGCTGCCCTGGCCGGCCTGCACATTGCTGGGGGCGGGAATCAGCATCAGGCTGCCGGCGCGCAGCTGCGGGCCGGGTGCTTCAGCGGCAGGCGTGGGATCGGCGGCGAGTGCCGGCAGTGCCGGCAGCAGGGCGAGCAGGCTGCCCAGCAGCACTGCGCTGCGCATCCGGGCGCGGGAAGGCTTGACCATCGGAACGACTCCTTGGAACGGTGCGATGAACGCTATACATGAAAAACGCCGGGCCCGGAATGACCCAGGCCCGGCGTGCGTGCACGACTCGGCGATGTTGCCGCCGCTGGATCAGTACTTGAAGCGGAAGTTGAGGTAGTACTGGCGGCCGTTGCTGTAGAACGAGGTCGGGATGGCCGCGGTCTGGTAGTACTTGTAGGTCGGGTTGTTGAGGTTGAGCGCATCGAAGCTGATGCTCAGCCAGTCGGTGGCCTTGTAGCTCAGCGATGCCGACAGCGTGCCGAAGTCATCCTGGTAGTACGGGTTGGCACCGGACAGGCCGATCAGGAACGACGAGCGGCGCGTGTAGCTGACGCGTGCACCGAAGGTGTCGTTCTCGAAGTAGGCACCCACGTTGTAGGTGTTCTTCGAGGTGCCGAGCAGGTTGTCGGTTCCATCGGCCCAGGTGTGCTCGGTGCTGCCATCAGCGTAGGTGTAGTTCGCGTTGACGCCGAAGTATTCGCCGATCGGCTGTTCATAGGCCACTTCGATACCGCGCACCTTGCCGTCGGCGTTCTTCGGACGCGAGATGTCGTACTCCTCGAGCTGGTTGGTCAGCTCGCTGAACAGCATCTGCTTCTCGGTGCTGAAGGCCACGTAGTCCTTCAGGCGCATCGAGTAGGCACCGACCGACAGCATGCCGCGCGGCATGAAGTACCACTCCAGGTTGGCGTCGAAGTTGGTCGAGATCACCGGCTTCAGTTTCGGATTGCCGCCGCCGCCCTTTCGGTTCAGATCCGAGCCGTACGAAGACGCACCCAGTGCGGAGTAGTCGGGCAGGGTCTGGGTCTGCGAGGCGGCGAGGCGCAGCACCAGGTCGTCGCGCAGGTCGTACTTGAAGTTCGCGCTCGGCAGCACGCGGTTGTGCTTGTTCTCGAAGGCTTCGCGGGTCCACGCACCGAACAGGCTCTTCACGTCCGGCACGGTCGAGCCCATGGCGGTGGCGTAGGTATCGATGTCCTGCTTGATGTTGACGTAGCGCAGGCCGACGTTACCGCTCCAGCGGTCGCCGCTGAAGTTGCCCTGCACGTAGGCGGCGAAGTTCTTTTCGGTCACCTTCCATTCGGCGCCATAGTTGTGGCGGCCATCCGGACCGTCATTGCCCGACAGCCATTCGGAGTTGTTGGTCACCGCATTACGCAGTGCTGCCGGGGTGTAGTACCAGATGTTGCGTGGGAAGTTGCCACCGATGTCGCCGGCGAAGCCACCCGGGTAGTTGGCGGTGGGGCTGCCGCGCAGGGCGTCCCAGATGTTGCCAGGGGTGGCGCCTTCCGGCGACTTTGCTTCACGTGTGTGGTCGGCGTAGCGCGCGCCGAAATCGATCGAGCTCAGCACGCCTGCGTTGAAGTACTGGCTGAAATCGACGTTGGCCCACTTTTCCTTGTCGATCGCAGTGACCTGCTGGTTGCCCCAGGTGCCGCCCCAGCTGGCGCCGGCAGGGCTGATATCGCCCCCCACATTCCAGTCCACCGGCGAGCCGTTGCCATGGGTGGTCCAGCTGGCGCCGCCACCCTTTGCAGTCAACAGCTCGGCGATGTACTGGCGCGGCGTTTCGCCAGTGCCCTTGGTGGTACCGGCCTGGAACTTCGCAGTCAGGTTTTCGCTGACCTGCCAGTCGGCATCCAGGGTGATGTAGTTGGTCTTGGCCGTCGACTCGCGGTAGATCATGTCGTACACCGCGTAGTTGGTGTCGGGCATGCCCTTGTAGCTGGCCTGCGTCAGCACGCCATCCTTCACCACATAGCCCGGATCAGGCGCCTGCGACTTGCCGAAGCTGTTGCCGAACATCATGAAGTTGCGGTTGTAGTTGTTGGCTTTCAGCTTGGAGCTGAAGCCGCTGAGTACGAAGCTCAGATCATCGGTCGGCTTGAACTGCAGCGAGACCAGGCCACCCGTACGCTTGCGGGTCTGCTCGAACAGGGTTGAGCCCAGCAGGCCCGGAACCTGTACGCCGAGCAGATCCGGGTTGGTCTTGGCCACCGGATCGTTGGCTTCGATAGTGAAGAAGCCACCCGGAATTTCCTGCGCTTCGCGGCGCAGCTCGCGCTTCTGGCTGAAGGCCTGCAGCATCACGCCGAAGGTGCCTTCATCGTTCTTGTAGTTGAACAGCGCCGACAGCTGCGGGTCGTTCGACTTGGCCTGGTCCGAGCGCACCGCGCCGATCGAGCCTTCCGCGGTGAACTGCTTGGAGAATTCCAGCGGCTTGCGGGTGATGATGTTGACGGTACCGGTGGTGCCGCCGTCCTGCAGCTTGGCCTGCGAGGACTTGTTCACTTCCACCGAGCTGACCAGTTCCGATGGCAGCAGCGAGTAGCTGACGCTGCGGCCGACGTTGTTGCCCTGGCTGAGCACGAACCAGTCGGCCGAGCCGACGGTATGGCCGTTGATCAGGGTCTGGGTCAGGCTCGGGCTGGTGCCGCGCAGGCTGACACGGTCGGCTTCGTCGAAGCCGCCTTCGTCGGCGCTGGACGAGCTGATGTTCACACCCGGCAGGCGCTGCAGGGTGTCGGCGACGTTGTGCGCGGGCAGCTTGCCCACGTCTTCGGCGGTGACCACTTCCACGCGCGCATTGGCTTCGCGCTTGGTGTCCAGCGATTTTTCCATCGAACCACGGATGCCGGTGACCTGCACGGTATCCAGGTCGGTGGCGGTCTGGGTGGCCTGCTGCGCGTGCGCGCTGAAGGCGAGGCAGCTGACGATGGCGGCCGAAAGCAGGGTCTTGCGGGTGTTCATGATGTCTCTCCTCATCACTCGATTGGATGCCGGCGGCGGTGTTCGATTACGGTTGCGATGACATGCGCGGGGCGGCGGCGAAGTCCCGTGCGTTGGCGTGCCACGTACTGCGTGCTGCGATTGCGTTGAAGCCTGTTGCGGTGTCAGGCGGCCGACTGCTGCAGGTACCAGCTGGCAGCGCCGACCACGCCCAGCTGGCCGTGCTCGACGACCTTCACCGGGATGCGTGCCAGCGCTTCGCCCATCGGTCCCTTCTGCAGGTAGCGTTCGACGAAGGTGCTGGCGTGCAGGTATTCGCGGATCTGCGGCAGGATGCCGCCGGCCAGGTAGACGCCACCGTGGGCGCCATAGAACAGCGCCATGTCGCCGATGGTGCTGCCGAGCAGGCCGCAGAACACATCCAGCGCCTGGCGCGCGTGCGCATCGGTATCGGCCATGGCAGCGGCGGTGACCGCATCGGGGCTGGCCAGCGTCGGTGCCTGCCCCTGCAGTGCACACACTGCGCGGTACAGGTTCATCAGGCCGGGGCCGGAGATCGCGTGTTCGATCGACACGTGCGCGCGGTCGCGCTGCATGTGGCGGACGATGGCCATTTCCAGTTCGGTGCTGGCGGCCAGGGTCGGTTGCCCGGCTTCGGTCGGGAGCACCACCGGGCCGTGCGCGGTGGGGATCCACAGCGCGGCGCCGAGGCCGGTGCCGGGGCCGACCACCAGGGTCGGGCCGCGGGCGGCGGTTTCCGGTCCGCACAGGTGCAGCACGCCACTGGCGTCAACCTGCGCGGCGGCGTAGGCCACGGCTTCGAAGTCGTTGACGATGTAGACCCGCTGCAGGCCGACGTCGGCTTCCACCTGGCGCGCCGACAGCGGCCACGGCAGGTTGGCGGTGATCACCGTGCCGTCCTCGCGGGCGTAGCCGGCACTGGCGACCACACAATGCGTGGGCCGCGGGCCTTCGCCGAGGAAGTCGGACAGGATCGCGCTGAGGCCGGCATGGTCGGCGTTGCGGTATTTGCGGTACTCCAGCACCTGCACCGGATGGGCGGCATCACCGCTGGCCTGGACCCGGGCCACGCGCACATGGGTGCCACCGACGTCGGCGGCCAGGAACGTCGGCGCGACTCGGGACAGGACATGGGCCGGGGCGGGGTGGCTGGCGGTCACGCGGGCTCCTGCTGCAGGTGGGGCCGGCCCCGGGATCGGGGGCGGCGATTGGGGCGGAGTCTGTAACCCCGCTGACAACGATGTCAACGAGTTCGTGACACTTTCGTTGCTGCATCGCAACGAATGCGACATGCAGTAAACGTTTACATGGCGTGAGTGCGGGTTTCACGTGGGAACCGTTGCTGCACATGGGCCAAGGCCTCCGGCGCATTCAGCACGATGCGTTGCGATCGGGTTGCGCAGTGCAGCACGAGGTTCACAGGGCTGCGTGTGGAAGTTGACAAACCGCAGCTGTCCATCGAAAGAATGTGACAACGTTGTTCCCAGCCACTCTCCGACGCCGCGTTCTGCGGCCGTCGCCGCAGGAGCCCTCCTGATGTCCGCCGTCCCCGCTGCAAGCGCGCGCCCGAACGTGGCCACTTCCATCGCCATCGTTGGCGTGTTGTTCTTCCTGATCGGCTTCTTCACCTGGCTCAACGGCCCGCTGATCACCTTCGTCAAGCTCGCCTTCGAACTCAGCGAGGTCGGCGCCTTCCTGGTGCTGATGGTGTTCTACCTGTCCTACTTCTTCCTGGCCCTGCCGGCGTCGTGGATCCTGCGCCGCACCGGCATGAAGAAGGGCCTCAGCCTGAGCCTGCTGGTGATGGCCGGTGGTGCTGCGTTGTTCGGTGAATTCGCCACCCAGCGCTGGTATCCGGGGGCGCTCGGCGGCCTGTTCGTGATCGGTAGCGGCCTGGCGCTGCTGCAGACCGCGATCAACCCCTACATCTCCATCCTCGGCCCGATCGAGACAGCGGCACGCCGCATCGCGCTGATGGGCATCTGCAACAAGATCGCCGGCATGCTGGCGCCGGTGCTGATCGGCACGCTGGTGCTGCACGGCATCGGTGACCTCGATGCACAGGTGCAGGCCGCAGATGCGGTCACAAAGGCCGCGCTGCTGAACGAGTTTGCCGCCAAGATCCACACCCCGTACCTGGCGATGGCTGCGCTGCTGGTGGTGCTGGCGGTGGCGGTGCTGTTCTCGCCGCTGCCGGAAATCAAGTCGTCCGAAGCCAACGCCACGCCGGCGACTGCCGGTGCCGCCGAGCGCCGCAGCATCTTCCAGTTCCCGCACCTGTGGCTGGGCGTGCTGTGCCTGTTCGTCTACGTGGGCGTGGAGGTGATGGCCGGTGATGCGATTGGTACTTACGGCCATGGTTTCGACCTGCCGCTGGACCAGACCAAGATGTTCACCTCGCTCACGCTGGGCGCGATGCTGGTCGGCTATGTGGTCGGCCTGCTGCTGATTCCCAAGGTGGTCTCGCAGTCGCGCTACCTGACCATTTCAGCGGTGCTGGGCGTGGTGTTCTGCCTCGGCGCCTGGGCCACCCACGGCTACGTGTCAGTGGCCTTCGTGGCCCTGCTGGGCTTTGCCAACGCCATGATGTGGCCGGCGATCTTCCCGCTGGCGATCCGCGGCCTGGGCCGCTTCACCGAGACCGGCTCGGCCTTGCTGGTGATGGGTATTGCCGGTGGCGCGATCATTCCGCAGCTGTTCGCCGTGCTCAAGCAGCACATCGACTTCCAGCTGGTGTTCGTGCTGCTGATGGTGCCGTGCTACCTGTACATCCTGTTCTATTCGGTGATCGGGCATCGCGCCGGCCTGCCGCAGGACAAGGCCTGATCGGCGATGATGGACGGCAGCCAACCCCAGGGAAAACCCATGCGCAGAGCGACTATCAAGGACGTTGCGGAGAAAGCCAAGGTCTCGCTGAAGACGGTCTCGCGCGTGATCAACAACGAGCCCTCGGTGATGCAGGCCACCCGCGCGCGGGTGCTGCGTGCCATCGCCGAGCTCGACTACGAACCCGATCCGTCCGCGCGCAACCTGCGCAGCGGCACCACCTTCGTGATCGGGCTGGTCTACGACAACCCGAACCCGTACCACATCATCGGCGTGCAGAACGGCGTGCTGGCCGCGTGCCGCGAGACCGGTTTCGGCCTGCAGATCCATCCCTGCGATTCCAGCTCGCCGCTGCTGGCCGATGAGCTGGCCGACTGGGTGCAGCGTTCGCGCCTGGCCGGGTTGGTGCTGACCGCACCGATGTCCGAGCGCCGCGACCTGATCCAGGCGCTGACCGCGCGCGGCATCAAGCTGGTGCGCATCATTGCGGCCACCGAAGACCCGGCCGATGGTGCCTGCGTATTCGTCGACGACCGCGAGGCCGCCTACGAGATCACCGAGCACCTGATCCAGCTGGGCCACCAGCGCATCGGCTTCCTCTGGGGCGGCATCTCGCACCGCTCCTCGGGCGAACGCTATGCCGGTTACGAAGCCGCGCTGAAGGACTACGGCATGACCGTGGACAAGCATCTGGTGGTGCAGGGCGACTACACCTTCGACGATGGTTTCCGCGGCGCGCGCCGCCTGCTGGCGCTGCGCGAGCCGCCCACGGCCATCTTCGGTTCCAACGACGAAATCGCCGCCGGTGTGCTGGCCGCCGCCAAGTCGGCCGGCATGAACGTGCCGTATGACCTGTCCATCGCCGGTTTCGAGGACAGCCCGTTCTCGCGCCAGTCGTGGCCGCCGCTGACCACCGCCAAACAGGCCACCGAAGACATCGCCCGCCACGCCGCGCGCCTGCTGATCGCACAGCTGCGCAGCGACGCCTATGACGATGCGCCGGCACCGCTGCACAACCAGGGCTTCGTGCCGCAGCTGGTGGTGCGCGGTTCGACCGCGCCGATGCGCCCGGTCGGCGCACGCCCCCTTCCTTCCGATCCTGCCTGAGCCTGCCATGTCGCTGTCAGACCCCACGTCCACCCTGATGTTCGCCGAAGCCGCTGAAGCGGCCGACGTGGTCGCGCGCCAGTTCTCGCGCAACCACGCCACCATGGAAACCCTGGCCGCCAGCCTGCGTGCGGCGCCGCCGCCGTTCGTGGTCACCTGCGCACGCGGCAGCTCCGACCATGCCGCCACCTATGGCAAGTACCTGCTGGAAACCCAGCTGGGCCTGGTGGTCGCATCGGCTTCGCCGTCGGTGGGTTCGGTCTATGCCGCACCGCTGCAGCTGCGTGGCGCGCTGTTCATCGTCATCTCGCAGTCGGGCAAGAGCCCGGACCTGCTGCGCAACGCGGAAGCTGCCAAGGCCGCCGGCGCGCGCGTGATCGCACTGGTCAACGTCGAGGATTCGCCGCTGGCGCAGCTGGCCGATACGGTCATTCCGCTGCATGCCGGTGCCGAAAAGAGCGTGGCGGCGACCAAGAGCTACCTGGCGTCCCTGGCCGCGCTGCTGCAGCTGGCTGCCTACTGGAAGCAGGACGCAAGCCTGCGTGCGGCGCTGGACCTGCTGCCGGACGCGATGCGCGAGGCCTGGCAGTGCGACTGGACGCCGGTGACCGAGGGCCTGGTCGAGGCGACCAACCTGTTCGTGCTCGGCCGTGGCCTGGGCCTGGGCGCGGCGCAGGAAGCCGCGCTGAAATTCAAGGAAACCTGCAGCCTGCATGCCGAAGCCTACAGCTCGGCTGAAGTGAAGCATGGCCCGATGGCGCTGGTCGACCGCGGTTTCCCGGTGCTGGCCTTTGCGCAGCCTGATGAAACCGGCGCCGGCACCCGTGCCGTCGTCGAGGAATTCACCGCGCGCGGTGCACAGGTGTGGATGGCCGGTGCCGGTGGCAACCTGCCGGTAGCGGCCGCGCCGCATCCGCTGTGCGCACCGCTGCTGACCGTGCAGAGCTTCTACCGCGCGATCAACGCGCTGGCGCTGCGTCGTGGCTTCAACCCGGATCTGCCGCCGCACCTGAACAAGGTCACGGAGACGGTGTGATGGCCACGGTCCTGCGCAATGCCCGCATCCTGGCAGGCGACGAGTTCCGCGACGATCTGGCGGTCGTGATCGAGCATGGCCGCATCAGCGCGCTGCTGCCCGATGCAGCGCCGCAGCTGGGCCAGGCCGCCGAGCAGGTTGATCTGAGCGGTGGCTGGCTGCTGCCCGGTTTCATCGATGTGCAGGTCAATGGTGGCGGCGGCGCGCTGTTCAACAACACGCCAGACGTGGCGGCACTGCGCACCATCGCGCAGGCGCACCGCCGCTTCGGTACCACCGCGATGCTGCCGACGCTGATCAGCGACGACGTGGGCGTGATGCGTGAAGCCATCGATGCGATGCGCGAGGCGATCGCGCAGGGTGTGCCAGGCGTGATCGGCATCCATCTGGAAGGACCGTACATCGCGCCGGCCCGCAAGGGTACGCACGATGCCAGCAAGTTCCGTGTGCCAGACGAAGCAGAGATCGCGCTGGCCGCATCGCTGGACAACGGTGTGACACTGCTGACGCTGGCACCGGAACGCGTGCCGCTGGAGACCATTCGCGCGCTGGTCGAGCGCGGCGTGATCGTTGCCGCTGGGCATACCGCAGGCACCTACGAAGAGATCCGCGCCGGTCTGGATGCAGGCGTGCGTGGCTTCACCCACCTGTACAACGCGATGTCGCCGCTGCAGGGCCGTGAGCCCGGCGCGGTGGGCGCTGCGCTGGAAGACCGCGACAGCTGGATCGGCATCATCGTCGATGGCGTGCATGTGCATCCGGCCAGCCTGCGCGTGGCGCTGGCAGCCAAGCCACGCGGCCGCCTGCTGCTGGTCACCGATGCGATGCCGCCGGTTGGCGCCGACGATCCCAGGTACGTGCTGTACGGCGAAACCATCACCGCCATCGACGGCGTGGTGCGCAATGCCGCCGGTTCGCTGGCGGGCTCGGCGCTGGACATGGCCACCGCGGTGCGCAACACCGTGCAGCTGCTCGGCCAGCCACTGGCCGAAGCCGCGCGCATGGCCTCGACCTATCCGGCGCAGTTCCTCAACGTTGACGATCGTCTGGGCCACATCGCCGAGGGTTACCAGGCCGACCTGGTGCTGCTGGACGATGCCCTGCAGGTGCGTGGCACCTGGATTGCCGGACAATACGAGGCCGCTTGATGAACAGTATGCCGCCGCGCCGCCTGGGCTCGATCGATGCCCTGCGCGGCATCACCGTGGCGGCAATGCTGCTGGTCAACAACCCGGGTGACTGGAGCGCGGTGTTCGCGCCGCTGCGTCATTCGGAATGGCATGGCTGCACGCCCACCGACCTGGTGTTCCCGTTCTTCCTGTTCCTGGTGGGCGTGTCGATGGCCTTCAGCGTGGCGCCACGCGCGCTGGACACGGCGGCGCGACCCGCGTTGGCGCGCGGCGTTCTGGAGCGCGCACTGCGCATCCTGGTGGCCGGTGCGTTGCTGCACCTGCTGATCTGGTGGGCGCTGGATACCCATCACTTCCGCATCTGGGGTGTGCTGCAGCGGATCGCGGTATGCGCGGCGCTGGTGGGCGTGCTCGCGGTGTATGCGCGTCCGCGCGCACAGGCGGCCGTACTGGTCAGTCTGCTGGTGGGGTATACCGTGCTGCTGGGCGTCGGCGATCTGGCGCCGTGGACCAATCCGGCCAGTCGCCTGGATACCGCGCTGTTCGCACCGTGGATCTACCAGTGGCATGCCGATACCGGGCTCGGACATGACCCGGAAGGATTGCTGAGTACGCTGGGCGCGCTGGCCAGCACGGTGCTCGGCCTGCTTGCCGGTGGCCTGCTGCGCAATGGGCGTTCGGCGGCATTGGCCGGGCTGGGCGTGGCGACCGCTGTGCTCGGCCTGTTGCTGGCCATCTTGTTGCCGCTGAACAAACAGCTGTGGACGCCCAGTTACGTGCTGTGGACGGGCGGTCTTGCGGCGCTGGCGCTGTGGCTGGGCCACGTGCTGATCGACCAGAAGGGCTGGCCGGCGCTGGGCCGGCGCTTCGGGGTCAATGCAATCACCGCCTATCTGGGCGCATCGGTGATGTCGGTGGTGTTGATGGCGACCGGCGCCTGGGGCTGGATCTGGCAGCAGCTTGCCACCGCGATGCCGCAGGCGCTTGAGCTGGCGTCGATGCTGCAGGCGCTGGCGTTCGTCGCGCTGTGGTGGGGCGTGGCGTGGTGGCTGGACCGGCGGAAGATCTATCTGAAGATCTGACCCCATCCGCCAACGGCATCCACGCATGGCGTGGATCTACCAGGTGCCATGAGTGAATCGATTGGCAATGCAGGGTCAGTAGATCCACGCCATGCGTGGATGCTTTGCGCGTGATTCCCAAGTGCCAAAAAATGAACGATTTCAGCCACATCACATTGGCGTGAGGACCGGGCGATTTCACATCTGAACTGTGATTCTCTGCACGCAAGTTCACCTGTCGAAACGGTTCACCACACGGCAGACTGCAAGCGCAGTGCCGCACATACGCAGTTCCTGATTTCCCGTCCAGGAGTGCCCCATGTCCCGTGCCGTTCCGCGTGCGTTCCGCCCGCGCCGCCTTGCTGTTTCCGTGTTGCAGGCCCTCGCCGTTCCCTCCCTGCTTCTGACGACCGCCAGCGTCGCCTGGGCCGGCTGTAACAACTCGACACCGACCGCCGGCCAGACGGTCACCTGTGATGCCAACGCACCGAATCCGCAGACCACTCCCGTTACCGCCAGTGGCGCGGCTGGCGTCACCGTCAACGTCGGCAATGGTGCCCAGTTGCAGCAGAGTGGTGGTGGATCGGCCCTCGCGCTGGTCGGTGCCGGTGGTCACCTGCTGTCAAACCAGGGCGCGATCAGTTCGGTGGGCGGTGCGGCCGTGCAGCTTGGGGGCGGCAGCCGCGTCGACAACCGCGGCAGCATCAGCACCGGCAACAACATTGCCCTGCAGTTCATCGGCGCAGGCGACAGCGTGCTGGTCAATCGGGGAACGATCAGTGGTCAGACCGGCGTGCAGTTCGATGCGGGCAACGATCGCCTCGAGATGCAGGCCGGCAGCATCACCGGAGGCGTACTGCAGGGCGATGGAAACGATGTGCTGCTGCTCAGTGACGGCACGATCGACAGCGTCGACCAGGGCGGTGGCGATGACCAGATGACTGTCACCGGCGGCACCGTCACCGGCGTGGTGGTGCAGGGCAGCGGCCGCGACGATTTCGTCATGACCGGCGGCACCGTCGGGGCCCTCCAGCAGGGTGACAACATCGATACCTTCCGCATGAGCGGTGGCCGCATCGTCGGTGCGTTCGAGGATGGCGACCAGGCTTGGATGACCGCTGGCCGCATCGGCCGCGTCAACATGAAGCTGGACAAGAATCTGTGGGATCAGTCCGGCGGCATCGTTGAGGGCAACGTGGTCACCGGCTTCGACACCGACACCATCATCATCTCGGGTACGGCCTACATCGGCGGCAACATCAGTGTCAGTGGTGGTGCCGACAGCGTGACCATCACCGATGGCACCGTGCGCGGCCAGGTACTGCTCAGCACCGGCAACGACACCTTCAACTGGAACGGCGGCGGCATCGTCTACGGCGCGATCGACATGGGGCCGGACAACGACGTGGCCAACCTCAGCAACCTCAACCAGGGCAACCTTGGTGCAGTGCCGCTGTTCGACGGTGGCAGTGGCATCGATCAGCTCAACTTCAACAACGTCAAGGCTGCGGGCGTGGGACGCTTCCAGAACTGGGAGACAATCAGCCTGGCCAACAGCACCGAGCTGAGCTTCGATGGTGATCTGGTGCTGGGTGACAGCGGAACCGGCACCGGCACGCTCACGGTGGATGACACCAGCACTGTCTACGCGGGCAGTGGCGGCCATGCCGTCCGTCCGTTCAACAGTGGCACACTGGTGGAGATGGTCAATGCCGGGCGCATCGACCTGACCGGTGCCGGCGCTGGCGACGTGTTCACCGTGCGTGGCAACTACCGCGGTGACGGTGGCGGCCTGTACCTGCGTACCGTGCTGGGTGCGGACAATTCCACCAGCGATCGACTGGTGATCGATGGCGGTGTCGCCACCGGCACGACCGGCATCGGCGTCATCAACGCTGGAGGCAGTGGAGCGGCCACGTTGGCCGATGGCATCCTGGTGGTGCAGGCCCTGAATGGTGGTCGCACCGCGCCGGGCGCGTTTTCGCTGTTCGCACCGGTGGCGGCCGGTGCCTACGAGTACTTCCTGTTCAAGGGCGGTGTCAGTGCCGGTACCAGCGAGAACTGGTACCTGCGCTCGACCGTGGTGGCCGGGCCTGCACCGGCGCCCAACGGAAGCGGTATCAATGGCGCGCCGCCGCCGCCGACGCCACCCGTCGCACCCCCACCACCGATCACCCCGGCACCGCCACCGCCGCCCGAAGGCGCCACCGATCCGGATCTGACCGCAGGCGAGACCGCGCCGCCACCACCGCCGCCGGAGCCCGTGCCGGTGGCGCCGCCCAGTGATCCAGCGGTGCCGGACGTGCCGGTGGCTGGCGGAGCGCTGCCCGGAACCGGTGCGCCGCCGACGCCGGGTGCACGCCCCGCCGAGGGCGCAGTGGTACCGCTGTACCGCGTGGAAACCGCCACCTACGCCGTGGTGCCGCCGCTGCTGCGCGAGACCTCGCTGGCCAGCCTCGGCACGTTCCATGAGCGGCAGGGCGAGCAGCGCCTGCTGTACAACAAGGGCGCATTCCGCACGGCCTGGGGCCGGTTGGTGGGGCAGAGCAGCGAGATCCATTGGAAGGGCGATGCGCAGCCGGGCTTCGATGGCGATGTGATGGGCCTGCAGGCCGGCCTCGATGTGTGGGCCACGGCCAATGACAGCCATCGGAATCAGATCGGCGTGTTCGTCGGCCGCACCCGCGCGCAGGGCAAGACCACCGGCCTGGCACTCGGCTGGGAGAACGTACAGGTGGGCCAGAACCGCCTGGATGACAAGCACGTGGGCCTGTACTGGACGTTCACCGACAGCAGCGGGGGGTACATCGACGCCGTGGCGATGCAGAGCCGTTACGACGGCCGCGTACGTTCCTCTCGCGGGCTCGGCTTCGGCCTGAGCGGCGACGGCACCAGCGTGTCGGTGGAGGCCGGCAAGCCGCTGCTGCACTTCGGTCAGTCCGCATGGTGGCTGGAACCGCAGGTGCAGGTGATCTGGCAGCGCACCTCGCTGGACGACCGTCGCGATGAAGTATCGAGCGTGCGTTTCGACAACGACAATGCCTGGACCGGCCGCATCGGCCTACGCCTGGCCGGCGATTACCAGTTGGCCGACAACGGCTGGCAACCGTACTTCAAGCTCAATTACTGGCATGGCCGTTCTGGCGAGGACCGCGTCGGCTTCGACAACGACACGATCATCAATTCGCAGCGCTCGCGCGCACTGGAAGCCGGCGTAGGTGTGGTCGGGCGCTTCAACCGCACCATCAGTGCGTACGCCGTGGCCGACTACACGTGCGAGCTGGGCGGCGACCGCAACGAGAAGCGCCGCATCATCGAAGGCAACATCGGCCTGCGCGCGGACTGGTGACCACCGCAGGATTGGGTAGGTGCCGACCTGGGTCGGCACAGATTCCACCGGCGCCATGACCTTGCTCTGGTAGGTGCCGACCTTGGTCGGCACGACTCTCTCCGCTGCCATGACCCTGTAGAGCCGAGCCATGCTCGGCTGCTTCGGTCCACTCCCACAGAGCCGAGCATGGGCTCGGCTCTATAGAACACTGGTGCGTGGCGAGATCGATCCCGCCACGGCTATCCTAAGGCTTCGATACATGACAAGGAATCGTCGATGCTGGACCTAAGGAATGTTCGTGCCGCCATGCTCGCCACGCTGCTGCTTTCATCTGCGGCCGCTGTTGCAGAGGAAACAGTGGAGCTGCCGTCGCCCGAGGCGCGTGAGCAGATGCTGCAATTGTTGGAAACCCAGTCCTTGTACCGTGGCCGCGTCGATTGGAACGACGTGCGCGCACGCCTGAACGCCGCAGGCGATGACCGCGCACAACAGCGCCGTGTTCTGGATGAGGCCGCCGCACGCAGCAGCGGAGGCCACGGCCGTTGGTTTTCACCAAGCGAGCAGCGTCAGCGCTCCGAACGTGCTCAGCGCTTGAATGCCGCTCAGGCGACCGACCTCGCTGCCCCCAGACACGTCAATCCCCGCATCGGCGTGCTGCGGGTGAGCCCCTTCGTGGAAGACCTGCAACGCAGCGAATCGGAACGTTATGAAGCACGCAAGGTCTACGCGCTGGCGTTGCAGGAGCGTATCGCTGGCCTGGATGACGGAATGCGGTGCGGCTGGGTAGTGGATGTAAGCAGCAATGGCGGCGGCAACATGTGGCCGATGTTGTTTGGTTTGTTGCCATTGCTGCATGGAACGTCGGATACGCAGGGAGCGTTGATCGGCGCTTTCCGTAGTGCCAATGGATTGCTGTGGTGGCGGCAGGCGGAAGGTGAAGTCGTGCAAGGCAACGCATCGATGCTGCGTTCACGACAGGGCGCGTATCGGCTGCGTGCGGGCACGGCACCGGTGGCGGTGGTGATGGGGGCAGGCACTGCCAGCTCCGGCGAAGCAGTGGCACTCGCGTTTCGAGGGCAACCAGGGAGTCGTAGTTTCGGTCAGCCGAGCGCGGGCTTTTCTACCGGCAATCGACCGACGACGCTGGTGGACGGTACCACCTTGCTGTTGACCCACAACGTCATGACCGACCGTAACGGCCAGGGCGACGGTGGCAGGATGCAGCCGGATCAGGCTACCCCCAGCGGACCAGCCACCCTTGCCGCCGCCCAAGCCTGGCTGCTGGCCCAGCCCGCCTGCCAGAGCAGCTGATCCATGATCCTGAACGGCCAGCAGGAGCGGGTGGTGGTCGGCCCAACCGAACCCCAACACTGCCTGCGCTGCCAGACGGAAACCGAGTTCGCGCCCCAGCTGCGCTACAAGATGGCGCGCATCGACCTGCTGTTCGGCCTCACCTACCATCGCCGCTACGAGACCCGCTCTGGTAGGTGTCGACCTTGGTCGGCACAGATTCCACCGGCGCCATGACCCTGTAGAGCCGAGCCATGCTCGGCTGCTTTGATCGTGTCCCATGCAGCCGAGCATGGGCTCGGCTCTACAACGGCTATCCGCATAATGGCGCGGCATGATTCGCCACGGTTATGCTGTGAACCTGACCCAACGACAAGGAAACGTCGCATGCAGATGTGCAAGGGAGTGCCTGGGAATGGCGCGCTGATACTGACCCTTCTGGCAGCCAACGCAACGGCCGCCATCGCGTCCACCACCGAAGTACCTTCGCCGGAAGCGCAGGTACAGATCCTGGATCTGCTCGAGCATGAAGCCTTGTACCGCGACAAAGTGGACTGGCCTGCCGCTCGTAAGCGACTGGCGTCGTTGCAGGCGTACCCGGGTGCGTTGCATACCGCTCTGCGTGAGATCATCGTGGAGAGCACCGGGGGGCATGGTGTCTGGATGACGCTTGCACGCAAGCGTGAAGCCACGGAGCGCTCGAAGCAGGTCGGCGCTGAGGCCGTTGCCAAGGCGAAAGTGACTGGTGCCGTCGATGCACGCATTGGCTGGGTGGTCATCGAAGGCTATGCCGCCACGCCGGGGGCTGCGCGGCAGGACGAGTTCAATCAGGACATCCAGCGCGCGCTGCAATGGCAGGATGTCATCCGTGGCAAGGACAGCGGCGATCGCTGTGGCTGGATTGTCGATCTGCGCGGCAACCATGGGGGCAACATGTGGCCGATGCTGCTGGGTGTTGCGCCGTTGCTGCGCACGTCGTCGACAGGCGTGGAAGAGGTCGGGTCGTTTGCTACTGCCCACGGGTCGCGGCGCTGGAGTCTGACGCCGACCATGGTGCAGGTCGATGGTCGTCCCAGGCTGGGATTCGGTCGACCGGGGTATTCCCTCAAGCAGCCCGGCGCGCCCGTCGCCGTTCTGGTCGGGTCGAATACCGCCAGCTCTGGCGAAGCGACGATGCTGTCATTCAGGGGGCGCCCCCAGACGCGGAGTTTCGGGCAGTCGACAGCGGGCTTCTCGACAAGCAACGATACGCGGCCCCTGGTGGATGGCAGTGTGTTGGCAGTGACGACCGCGGTGATGAAAGACCGCACTGGCGCTGGCGCCGGTGCCAGGATTACTCCGGATGAATTGACGACAGGCGATGCGGCCACCCTTGCCGCCGCCCAAGCCTGGCTGCTGGCCCAACCCGCCTGCCAGGGCCGCTGATCCATGATCCTGATCGGCCAGCAGGAACGGGTGATGGTGGTCGGCCCGACCGAAGCCCACCACTGCCTGCGCTGCCAGACGGAAACCGAGTTCGCGCCCCAGCTGCGCTACAGGATGGCGCGCATCGACCTGCTGTTTGGCCTCACTTACCACCGCCGTTATGAGCTGGCCTGCACCCGGTGCGGGCACGGCTGGGTGCTGGACACCGACACCATGGACCAGCAGCTGGGTGGGGTGCCGATCTCGTGGCGGCACCGCTTCGGCCTGCCGCTGATGCTGGTGGTGGTGGCCGGTCTGGCGGCGTTGGGCTGGCTGTGGCGGCACGGATTCCTCGGTTGAGGACCGGGCCTGTTAAAGTCTGCCCTGCAATCACGTACCGGAAGCGACCATGGACCACGACACCCCGTTCGACCCCCTCAACGACCTCGAGGTGCGCCTGTTGCAGGCCCAGGACGGCACGCTGACCGCAGCGCAGTTCCTCGACGGCCTGCTGACCTCGACGGCGTTCGTGCTGCTGGACAAGGCCATTGGCGAAGACGGCGCCTGGGACGAGAGCATCTCGCCGCTGGTGCTGACCAGCGAGAGCGGCGAGGCGATGTTCGCGGTGTTCACCGCGCCCGAGCGTGCTGGCCTGTGGCACGAGCAGCTGCCGCAGTTCGCCCATGCCATGCCGATTACGGTGCATGCGCTGTTGGCCGGTATCGGCGACGGCGTCGGCCTGGTGCTGAACCCGGGCCTGGACGTGGGCATGGAGATGATTCCCGATGCCGTGGCCCAGCTGAAGCAGCGTGCAGCGGCGATCACCCGCGGCATGGCGCACTGAATCCAGGGATTGTCTGGTTGCCGGCCAGCGGCCGGCACTACCCGTGATGCCGGACGGCGGCGATGGTTTGCAAGTGCGTCCTGTTCAATGGAGAGGAGCATCGTGGGCAAGCGTTCTAACCGATCGCTGTGGGTCTATGAGATCGGCCTTCTTGCGGGTTTGGCACTGGCAGCTGCGTTCATCACCCGGTTCAATCCGGTGGAGACGCTCCGGTTGGGTGGTTGGCTCTTCCTCTTGATGCAACCTATCTTGTTGGGTGCTCATGCAGTCGACCACTTCTCGCGCAAGCGTCGTCGATAGACGGGCGATGTGAAGGTGCCGGCCAGCGGCCGGCACTACCCGGGCTTCAGCGGGCGGCGGCGATGGCTTTCACCCGCGCCTTGGCCAGTGCTTCGCCGATGGCCGGGCCCTTCAGATGCGTGGTATCCAGATCCCGTGCCTGCACTGACAGCGCCGCCTGGTGCAGGCGCTTGAGCGTCTCGCCCTGCGGGTAGTCGCTGTCCTCGAAACCGAGCCGGCCGCGCTTGTCGGCCTCGCAGCACAGCGCGATGCGGGCCACGCGTTCCGGCCGGCGCAATGCATCGCAGCGACCCAGCAGTTCCAGCACGGTGGCATCGCGCAGTTCGTCGATGCGGTGCACGTTCAAGTGCTCGCGGCAGACCGCTTCGGCCAGTTGCTGGTGCTCGGTGGGAATCTTCAACCTCGCGCACAATGCCTTCAGCGGTTTGATGCCGCGCTGCTCGTGCATGATGTGGCGTGGCCATTCCTCCGGCGGGGTCAGGCCCTTGCCGAGGTCGTGGGTGAGGGCAGCGAAGCCGACCAGGTCATCACCCGGTGCCAGTTTCGCGGCCATGTCGCTGACCATTTCCTGGTGGATGCCGGTGTCGACTTCCGGATGGAATTCGGCACGCTGCGGCACGCCATACAGCGCTTCCAGCTCGGGCAGGATCGGGCCCAACGCATGCGCAGCGTGCAGCGTGCGCAGGAAGGCGGAGGGCCGTTCACTGACCAGCGCCTTGCGCAGTTCCTGCCAGACGCGTTCCGGCACCAGCGCGTCCAGCTCGCCACTGGCGGCGACCTCGCGCATCAGCGCCATGGTCTCTTCGGCGACGGTGAAGCCCAGTGGCGCGAAGCGTGCCATGAAGCGCGCCGCACGCAGCACGCGCAGCGGATCTTCGACAAAGGCCGGACCGACGTGCCGCAGCACACGCTGTTCAACATCGCGTACGCCGCCGTAAGGATCGACCAGTGTGCCGGTCTCCTCATCGCAGGCAATCGCATTGATGGTGAAGTCGCGGCGCTGCAGGTCTTCTTCAAGGGTGACCGCCGGATCGGCATCGACCACGAAGCCGCGATAGCCACGGCCGGATTTGCGCTCGGTGCGCGCCAGCGCGTACTCCTCGCCGGTCTTCGGGTGCAGGAACACCGGGAAATCGCGGCCGACGGCGGTGTAGCCCTGCGCCTCCATCTGCGCGGGCGTGGCACCGACCACCACCCAGTCGCGGTCGCCGGCAGGGCGTTGCAGCAGGCGGTCGCGCACGGCGCCGCCGACAAGATAGATCTTCATGGGAGGATGATCGCATGCCCGGCGCAGATGCACCGGTAGTGGCGGGGCGGGGGGCGGCGCGCGCCCGCCCGGGAGCGGGGGCCGGGGCGGCGCGCCGCCCGCCCCCCCCCGCGCGGTCCCGC
>NZ_JBDJKU010000058.1:0-25546 GCF_039673015.1 Stenotrophomonas sp. TWI1409 | reverse complement strand
TGGTGTGTGGGCGTGGGCCCCCGCCCGCCCGCCCCCCCCCCCCCCCCCCCCCCCCACCCTGGCCCGGGCGGGCCCCCCCCCCCCCCGCCACTACCGCTTGCGTTGCATGACGTTGGTCATGCGGCATTGGCCGGGGTGATTGGCTACCATTGTCGCCCCGTCGCTGCTGCGACGGCATCCAGCCACGCCGCGCCCGCGGCCCCGCCAGACACTCCCTCCCCGCTGCCCGTGATGCCGTGAACGCACCGACGGGCCCGCATGTCCCTGCGCGCGCAGGGCGCAGGATGCCCCATGTCTGTCGCCGAAAATTCCCGTTTCCGTCGTGCCCGCCTGTTGTGGGCGGTGCTGGCCATTGCCCTCGCCGCCCTTTTGGCGTGGTGGCTGTGGCCCCGGAATGGCGCCGGCAGCAGCGACGATGCGCCGGGCAAGACGGTGCCGGTACGCGTGGCGCGTGCCAGCGCCGAGCCGCTGGTGCTGCGCCTGAAGGCGGTCGGTACGGTCACCCCGCTGCACAGCGTGGTGGTACGCAGCCGCGTGGATGGCGAACTGCTGCGGCTGCATTTCCAGGAAGGCCAGCAGGTGAAGGCCGGCGATCTGCTGGCGCAGATCGACCCGCGCCCGTATGAAGTGAAGCTGGCACAGGCCCAGGGTACCCAGCAGCAGAATCTGGCCGAGCTGGAAAACGCCGAGCGCCAGCTGCAGCGCTACCGCGAACTGCAGAAGCAGAACTACGTGTCCGGGCAGGAACTGAGCGACCAGCAGAGCAAGGTGCGCCAGCTGCAGGGCCGCCGCCTCAGCGATCAGGCGTCTGTTGATGAAGCGCGCCTGCAGCTGCAGTACACCCGCATCACCGCGCCGGTCAGTGGCCGCGTCGGGCTGCGCCGGTTGGACGTGGGCAACCTGGTGCGCGCCAGCGATGCCGAAGGCCTGGTGACGCTGGCGCAGACCGCGCCGATCAGCGTGCTGTTCACCGTGCCCGAACCCGAGCTGCCTGCGCTGCTCGATGCCGTGCAGGCGCAACCGGCACTGGCGGTGGAAACCTGGGACCGCGAAGAACGCCGGCAGCTGGCCCGCGGCTCGCTGTCCAGCGTCGACAACCGCATCGATACCACCACCGGCACGTTGAAACTGCGTGCGCACTTCGACAACCACGATCTGGCGCTGTTCCCCAACCAGTTCGTCAACGTCCGCCTGCAGCTGGGCGAGCAGCCCGCGCTGCTGATTCCCGATGCCGCCGTGCAGTTCGGCAGCCAGGGCAACTACGTGCATATCGTCGACAAGGACAGCAAGGCACAACGCCGCACCGTGGTGCTCGGTCCAGCCGATGATGGACGCGTGGCCGTGCGCTCCGGGCTGGCCGCAGGGGACAAGGTGGTGATCGAAGGCATCGACGGGCTGGAAGACGGCACGGCGGTGGAGATCATCACCGAGGAGGCCGCGACCAAGGCCGGCGCATGAACCTCTCGCGCCCGTTCATCCTGCGCCCGGTCGCAACGACTCTCCTGATGGTGGCGCTGCTGCTGTCCGGCGTGCTGGCCTATCGCCTGCTGCCGGTGGCGGCGCTGCCGCAGGTCGATTACCCGATCATCCAGATCACCACGCTGTATCCGGGGGCCAGCCCCGAACTGACCACACGCACCATCACCGCACCGCTGGAGCGCCAGCTCGGGCAGATTCCCGGCCTGAAACAACTGTCGTCGACCAGTTCCGGTGGCGCCTCGGTCATTACCCTGCAGTTCGGGCTGGAGGTGTCGCTGGGTGTGGCCGAGCAGGACGTGCAGGCCGCCATCAACGCGGCGGGCAGCTTCCTGCCCGACGACCTGCCGGTGCCGCCGGTGTACCGCAAGGTCAACCCCGCCGACACCCCCATCCTGACCTTGGCGGTTACCTCGCAAGGCCTGTCGCTGCCGCAGGTGCACGATCTGGTGGATACGCGCATTGCCCAGCGCCTGGCGCAGTTGCCCGGCGTCGGCCTGGTCAGCCTGGCCGGTGGCCAGCGCCCGGCGGTGCGCATCCAGGTCAATCCAGCGGCGCTGGCCGCCAACAACCTGGGCATGGACCACATCCGCACCGCCATCGCCGCCGCCAACGTCAACCTGCCCAAGGGCAGTTTCGACGGCCCGATCCGCGCGGTGATGCTCGATGCCAACGATCAGATGCGCAGCGTGGATGAGTACCGTGCCCTGGTACTGGCCTGGCGCGACGGCGCACCGCTGCGGCTGGGCGATGTAGCCACCATTACCGATGGCGCCGAGAACCGGCAGCTGGCCGCCTGGAGCGGTACCACGCCGGCAGTGCTGGTGAACATCCAGCGCCAGCCCGGCGCCAACGTGATCGCCGTGGTCGAGCAGGTGCGTACGCTGCTGCCGCAGCTGCAGGCCACGCTGCCCGCCGGCGTGCAGATGAATGTACTGAGCGACCGTACCGAATCGATCCGCGCGTCGGTGCGCGGCGTGCAGAAAGAACTAGTACTGGCCATCGGCCTGGTAGTGCTGGTCACCTGGGTGTTCCTGCGCAATCTGCCGGCCACGCTCATTCCCAGCGTCGCGGTACCGCTGTCGCTCATCGGCACCTTTGCGGTGATGCTGCTGGCCGGCTACTCGCTCAACAACCTCACGCTGATGGCGCTGACCATCGCCACCGGCTTCGTGGTGGACGATGCCATCGTGATGCTGGAGAACATCGCCCGCCATCTGGAGGAAGGTGAAAGCCCCCGCGATGCAGCGCTGAAAGGCGCAGCCGAGATCGGCTTCACCCTGGTGTCGCTGACTGTTTCGCTGATCGCGGTGCTGATCCCGCTGCTGTTCATGGCCGGCCTGGTGGGTGCACTGTTCCATGAGTTCGCAGTGACACTGGCTGTAGCCATCGGCATTTCGCTGGTGGTCTCGCTGACGCTGACGCCGATGCTGTGCGCGCGGTTCCTGAAGCCGCACGCGAAGACTGCACATGCGCCCGATGTCTTCGACCGCGTCATCGGCCTCTACGACCGCCAGCTGCGCTGGGTGCTGCAGCGCCAGCCGCTGATGCTGCTGGCCACCGTTGCCACCCTCGCACTGACCGTGGCGCTGTACTTCGCCGTGCCCAAGGGCTTCTTCCCGGTGCAGGATGCCGGCCTGGTGCAGGGCATCAGCGAGGCACCACAGGCGATCTCGTTCCAGGCCATGCGCGAGCGCCAGCAGGCGCTGTCCACGGCCATCGAAGCAGACCCGGCGGTGGCCAGTGTGTCCTCCTACATCGGCGTGGACGGCAACAACGCCACGCTCAATACCGGCCGCCTGCTGATCGAGCTGAAACCGCACGGCGACCGCGATAGCGCCGCCGTAGTGATGGCGCGCCTGCAACAGCGCGTGTCGAAGATCCCCGGCATCACCCTGTACCTGCAGCCGGTACAGGAGCTGGGCATCGAAGACCGCATCAGCCGCACCCAGTACCAGTTCACCCTGACCACGCCGGATCTTGAAACACTGGAACGCTGGACCCCGAAGCTGCTGCAGGCGCTACGCCAGCAACCTGCACTGCGCGATGTCGCCAGCGATCTGCAGATGCAGGGCCGGCAGGCGCGCGTGGCGATCGACCGCGATGCGGCGGCGCGCCTGGGCGTAAGCGTGGAAGCAGTAGCCGATGCGCTGTACGACGCCTATGGGCAGCGCCAGATTTCGACCATCTTCACCCAGGCCAGCCAGTACCGGGTGGTGCTGGAGGCCGATCCTTCACGACAGCCCGGGCCGGAGGCGATCACGGGCCTGCGTGTGCGCAGCAGCAGTGGGCAGACCGTGCCGCTGGGTGCGGTGGCACGCGTGGATCTGGGCCCGACCGCCCTGCTGCGCAACCATGTCGGCCAGTTCCCGGCGGCCACGCTGTCGTTCAACCTTGCCCCGGGTGCTTCGCTGGGCGAAGCGGTGGAGGCTGTGCACGCCGCGCGCGCACAGGTGAACCTGCCGCAGAGCATCGAACTTCGCCTGCAGGGTGCCGCAGCGGCCTTCAGCAGCTCGCTGTCGTCCACACTGTGGCTGATCCTGGCCGCGGTGGTGGTGATGTACATCGTGCTGGGCGTGCTCTACGAGAGCTTCATCCACCCCATCACCATCCTCTCCACCCTGCCCTCGGCCACCGTCGGTGCGTTGGCGGCACTGTGGGTAAGCGGACGCAGCCTGGACCTGATCGCGGTGATCGGCATCGTGCTGCTGATCGGCCTGGTGAAGAAGAACGCGATCATGATGATCGACTTCGCGCTGGACGCGCAGCGCACACGCGGCATGTCACCGCGCGAGGCGATCCATCAGGCCGCGCTGCTGCGCTTCCGGCCGATCCTGATGACCACGCTGGCCGCGCTGTTCGGCGCAGTGCCGCTGATGCTGGCCAGCGGTTCCGGCGCCGAGCTGCGGCAGCCACTGGGCTGGGTGATGGTAGGGGGGCTGCTGGTCAGCCAGGTACTGACCCTGTTCACCACGCCGGTGATCTACCTGGCCTTTGATCGCCTGCAGCGTGGCCGTGCGACGTCCCCGGTGGCCGTTGACGAGGCGAGCGCGTGACCCCCATCGCGCGCCTGGCGCAGGCCTGCGTGCAGCGCCCGGTAGCGACGATCCTGCTGGCGGTGGCGCTGGTGCTGGCCGGCCTGCTGGCATTGCGCCTGTTGCCGGTGGCGCCGCTGCCACAGGTCGATTACCCGGCCATTGAAGTCAGTGCCAGCCTGCCCGGCGCCTCGCCCGAGTCGATGGCAGCCACCGTCGCCACGCCGCTGGAGCGCGCACTGGGCAGCCTGCCCGGCATCTCACGCATCGACTCGGCCAGCACCCAGGGCCAGACCCAGATCGAACTGAAGTTCGTACTCGGCCGCGACATCGATGAGGCAGCGCGTGAAGTGCAGGCCGCCATCAATCTTGCACGCGGGCAGTTGCCCAGTGGCATGCCCGGCATGCCGCAGTACCGCAAGGTCAATCCCTCACAGGCACCGATCCTGGCGCTGGCACTGACCTCGGACACGCGTTCGCCAGGCCAGCTGTATGACCTGGCCTCCACCGTGCTGGCGCAGAAGCTGTCGCAGGTGCCGGGCGTGGGCGAAGTGCAGGTGGGCGGCAGCGCCTTGCCCGCCGTGCGTGTATCGCTGGACCCGAATGCACTGAACCATGCAGGCCTGGCACTGGAGGACGTGGCCCAGGCCATCGGCCGCGCCAACGCCATGCGCCCGCTGGGTGCCGTGGGCGATGACCGCCAGCAGTGGCAGCTGGAAGCGCCGCTGCAGCTGCGCCAGGCCGCGCAGTACCGCGAACTGGCTCTGAAGGTCAGCGACGACCGCACGCTGCGGCTGGGCGATGTCGCCGCCGTTGCCGATGGCGTGGAAGACCGTTACGCCAGCGGCTTCCACAACGAACGCCCCGCCGTGCTGCTGATCGTCAGCCGCCAACCCGGCGCCAACATCATCGCCACCGTTGATGCCATCCAGGCGCAGCTACCGCAACTGCATGCGCTGTTGCCCTCCGGCGTGGACATGCGGCTGGTGATGGACCGCTCGCCGGTGATCCGCGCCACCCTGCACGAAGCAGAGCTCACGCTGGTGCTGGCGATCGTGCTGGTGGTGCTGGTGGTGCTCGGCTTCCTCGGCCACTGGCGTGCAGCGTTGGTGCCCAGCGTGGCCATTCCGGTGGTGCTGTTCGGCACGCTGGCGCTGATCGCGCTGATGGGCTTCTCACTCAATACGCTTTCATTGATGGCGCTGATCGTCGCCGCCGTGCTGGTGGTGGACGATGCCATCGTGGTGCTGGAGAACATCGCCCGCCATCGCGAACTGGGCGCCGACCGCTGGCAGGCGGCAGTACGGGGTGCATCGGAAGTCGGTGCCACGCTGCTGTCGATGAACGTTGCACTGGCCGTGGTGTTCGTCTCCATCCTGTTCCTGGACGACTTCGTCGAACGCCTGTTCCGCGAATTCTCGTTGACCCTGGTGGCGGCCATGACGGTCTCCGTGCTGGTCGCGCTGAGCCTGGTGCCGATGCTGTGTGCACGATTGTTCGTGGATGCCGCGCAGCAACCCTCGCGCTGGCAGCGGGGCAGCAATGCGCTGTTCGAACGTGTGCGCAGCGCCTACCTGCGCACGCTTCAGGCCAGCCTGCGCCGGCTGCGCTGGCCGTTGCTGGCCTTCGTTGCAGTCATCGCGCTTAACACGTGGCTGTTCCAGCAGGTGCCCAAGGGCATCGTGCCCAAGCAGGACACCGCGCAGCTGCGCGGCTTCGCGCGCGGCGATGACGGCCTGTCCTTCCAGGCCATGCAACCGAAGATCGATGCGTACAGGAAGCTGTTGCTGTCCGATCCGGCCATCGAGGACATCATCGGCTACATCGGTGGCAGCAACGGGGTCAACAACGCCTTCATCATGATCAAGATGAAGCCGCTGGCCGAGCGCAAGGTGTCCAGCCAACAGGTGATCGACCGCCTGCGCGCGCGGCTGCCCAAGCTGCCCGGCGGCAATCTCTATCTGTGGGTGGACCAGGACATCCGCCTGGAGGGCGCCGGCAGCAGCGGCAAGTACGAGTTCCAGCTGCTGTCGGCCGATACAGCACCACTGCGCGAATGGGCGCCGAAGGTGGCGGCCGCGCTGCGTGGCCTGCCCGAACTGGTGGACGTGGAAGCACAGGGTGAAGCGGGCATGCGCCAGGTGGTGCTGGATATCGACCGCGAAGCAGCCGCGCGCCACGGCGTGGACCTGCGCACCGTCGCCAACATGCTCAACAACTCCTTCAGCCAGCGCCAGGTCGCCACGCTGTACGACAGCCTCAACCAGTACCGCGTGGTGATGGAGCTGGACCCGAAGCACACCCAGGACCCGGGCACGCTGTCACGACTGCAGGTGATCGATGGCAACGGCCAGCGCATTCCGCTGTCGAGCATCGCCAGCTGGCGCTATGGCATGGCACCGGACCGGGTGTACCACAGCGAGCAGTTCGCCTCGATCTGGATCGAGTTCGCGCTGGCACCGGGGGTGGGCCTGGAACAGGCCACGCAGGCGATCGATGGTGCGATGGCGAAACTGATGCTTCCGCGTTCGGTCCAGGGAAAACTGTCCGGTGAAGCCGGCGGGCTGGATCAGCTGCGCGCGCGCCAGCTATGGCTGGTGCTGGGCGCCACGCTGGCGGTCTACCTGGTGCTGGGCATCCTCTACGAGAGCTTCCTGCAGCCGCTGGTGATCCTGTCCACCCTGCCTTCGGCCGGTGTCGGCGCGCTGCTGGCGTTGTGGCTGTTCGGCAACGAACTGAACCTGATCGCCCTGCTCGGCCTGTTCCTGCTGGTGGGCGTGGTGATGAAGAACACCATCCTGCTGGTGGATTTCGCGCTGGCCGGCGAGCGGCGCGGGCTGAGCGCGCAGGATTCAGTGATGGAAGCCGCGCGGTTGCGCCTGCGGCCGATCCTGATGACCTCGCTGGCGGCGCTGCTGGGCACGCTGCCGCTGATGCTGGCCAACGGCGAAGGCTGGGAGCTGCGGCAACCGCTGGGCATTGCGATTGTCGGCGGCTTGCTGGTCAGCCAGTGGCTGACGCTGTACACGACCCCGGCGATGTATCTGGCCTTGGCGAGGATTCGGGCGAAGCGGTGAATGTGGGGCGGGGAATTCATCCACGCGTGGCGTGGATCTACCGTCAATGCCGCACGACGAACCCGCCGGACCGGCCGCTGGATGGCGCCTGCAGCTCCTCGTTGAAGGCTGCCTTGATGGCCTCGACCACCACGTCACGGTCCATGCCCTCACTGGTCACCAGCGCGTCGGCAACGTGCTGGGCAACGTCGGCAAGAATTCGCCCCCAGGCACGTTCTTCGCGGATGTCGGGGCGATCCTCGTACAGCCCCACTTTCAATGATGCATGCAACCCGCGCTCAGCGATCCACACGCGAATCATCTCGACCGAAGATTCGTCGCGTTGGGCAGCTTCAGGGATGATCAGTTCTTTCATGGCGGCAGCCGCAAGGAGAAGTGATCGCATTGTGGCCCACATCCATGCATGGCGTGGATCTACTGCGGACCTTGAGTAGAGTCGAGCTTGCTCGACTGCCGTTGGTGCACGTTTTTCCGCAGTCGAGCAAGCTCGACTCTACGTGTCCAAGGCGGATCATCGCACTGTGCGGACTGGACCACTTGGCGTGCCGGGTGCGACCCGACGGGCCCGCGACAAATGTGGCCTCCAGCGGGTCGTAGCCGTCATTGCCGGGGACGGCGAATCGTCCACGCATGGCGTGGATCTACTGCCACCCCGGCGATGTACCTGGCGCTGTCGCTCATGCGCAGCGCCAGGCGCATCGCCGGTGCAGATGGGCCGGTCTCCAACTCCGACCGGCCCTGATCGCGGCCGCACCCCCGCAGGCGCTGGCCGCCATCCACACACGTGCCGCACTCAGGCGGCTTCCATCAAGCTGCTTCGGACACCTTCACGTCGCGACGGGCGCGCACGGCCGCAGCCAGTCGCTCCAGCACCGTGACGGTGGTGTCCCAGTCGATGCAGCCATCGGTGATGCTCTGCCCGTAGATCAGCGGCTGGCCTTCCACCAGTTCCTGGCGGCCACCGACCAGATGGCTCTCGATCATCACGCCAACGATGCGCTGCTCGCCGTCTTCCAGCTGAACGGCGATGTCGTCGATCACCTTCGGCTGGTTCTCCGGGTTCTTCAGGCTGTTGGCATGGCTGGCGTCGATCATCAGACGCGTCGGCAGCTTCGCCTTGGCCAGCACCTGGCAGGCCTCAGCAACACTGCCTGCGTCGTAGTTCGGCTGCTTGCCGCCGCGCAGGATCACATGGCAATCCGGGTTGCCGGTGGTCGACACGATGGCGGTACCGCCCTGCTTGGTGACCGACAGGAAGTGATGCGGATTGGACGCGGCACCCACCGCGTCAGCGGCGATCTTCACGTTGCCATCGGTGCCGTTCTTGAAGCCGACCGGGCACGACAGCCCCGACGCCAGCTCGCGATGCACCTGGCTTTCGGTAGTGCGTGCGCCGATCGCGCCCCATGCCACCAGGTCGGCGATGTACTGCGGCGAGATCACGTCGAGGAATTCGACACCGGCCGGCAGGCCGAGTTTGTTGATGTCGCGCAGCAGGCCGCGGGCGATGCGCAGGCCCTTGTCGATCCTGAAGCTGCCGTCCAGGTCCGGGTCGTTGATCAGGCCCTTCCAGCCCACCGTGGTGCGCGGCTTCTCGAAGTACACGCGCATGACGATTTCCAGTTCTCCGGCCAGCGCGTCACGCAGCGGCTTCAGGCGCTGGGCGTACTCGATGGCGGCCTTCGGGTCGTGGATCGAGCACGGGCCAACCACCACCGCCAGGCGGTCGTCACGGCCATGCAGGATCTGGTGCAGGGCCGCGCGCGAGGCGCTGACGGTGTCGGAGGCTTCATCGTCACAGGGCAGCATCGCCAGCAGCTGGGCAGGCGGTGTCAGCGGTTCGATGGTGCGGATACGCAGGTCGTCGGTGTGCGGGGGCATTGCAGGAGATCTCCGGAACGTTGGGGGTCCCCAGCGTGGCGGCATGAAAAAAGCCGCCAGGTTCGCTGGCGGCTTTCGGGAATGCGTCTGAAGCTTTCTTCAGGGTGAGCGCAGTCCTTCCTCCGCCAGTGGCTTCGGAAAGTAATACCAGTAAAAGCTGGTGGGGGCTGCGTTCATGGGATCTATTGATAGCACAGCTTTTGCGCAGTGCAAAATGTTTCATCCGCAACTGGGGACGCGGTTCAGCGAGGTGCGCACCAGCCATGCCTACGCGGCGGCAGCCACGCGAAGTTGCTCATTTACCATGCACTTCCACGTCCAGCAGCAGGCCCTCATGGATGTCGGCCCAGCGCTCCAGCACGCGATCCAGTTCCTGCCGGGCTTCGTCCAGCTGCTCGGGGTTGAGCAGGGAACGCGCGGTGTAGAGGTCGGAAACCAACCGCCGCAGGGCCGATTCCGGGATGGCCACCGACGGCCCCTCCAGGCCCGGCAACTGCAACGCCGGGCTGTCGCCAAGAGGGCCGAACAGCGTGACCTGGAGCGTGCTCTGCATGATCAACTTCCCTGCGGATGGACATGGGCAATGCACTGTTTACCGTGTCTGGGTGACAGGCGCATGTGCCTCCCATGCCGAGGCCCGGGATCTGCCGGCGTCTGCCGCCCCGCTACAGGGCGGCCAGGTCGGCCAGGTGCTGGGCCATGCTGTCCATCGCGCCTACCGCATGGGTGGTGGTGAAGTACGCATGCCAGCCGGTCGCGGCGATGCCGGCCACCAGCGCATCGACCTCCTCGCGGCTTGCACAGCGCCAGACCGCATAGAACTGCTCATCGCTGCCGTGCGGTACGCCCGTGGCAATGCGGCCCATCGCCAGCGGCGTGATGCGGGCTGGATCGAACTGCTGCATGCCGGCGCCAATACGGGCGAAGAAGGCATTCCGCTGCTCGGGTGGGAGTGTGGTCCAGGCAGGTGTGGCGGTGTAGAGCTCGATGAAGGTATGGGACATGAGGTTCTTCCTTGAGGTTTACGAGGTTGCGGGGTTGGCGGCCAGCGGCCGGCCCAACCGGAACGAGCGCAGTGCGCGTTTGCGGATGTAGGCGTTGGCGTCGCTGTGGCGCTCGTGCTGCCAACGCGTGCACAGCTCGCGCAGCCACTGCGGCTGAGTCTTGCCGGCGTCATTGAGCCAGTTGCCGACCGAATCCTGCACATAGCGTTCCGGGTCGTCAGCCAGTGCTTCCAACATGGGTAATGCAAGTTCCGGATGCTGCTTGAACAGTGCGATATGCGTGGCCCAGACACCGCGTGGGCGCAGCGCTTCACAGGCAAAGCGGCGCAGGTACGGCGATGTTTCCTGTGTCCAGGGTTGCAGGTACTCAAGCGCCTGCATCGGCGCGGCAACGATGTCCGTGCGTAGCGCCAGCCACGCCCATTCGCGCACACCGAAGTGTGGGTCATCGGCCAGCGTGCGCATCTGCTGCAGCTTCTCTGCCAACGTTGCGCGGGCATCGCTGCCGACCAGATAGCAGGCCCAGCCACGCACGGTATCGGAGCTGTGATCCTGCCAGAACTCAGGCGCACCCTGCCCCGCCTCACGCAGCAGTTGCGCGGCCAAGGCCATGCGCAGCGTGATGCCCTTGCCTGAGGCATCCCGCATGCGTTGCAGCGCTTCCGGTGCAAGCTCAGGCGCCACCACCTGCAGCAACGCGGCGAAATCCACTGCCAGGCATTCGGCCAGATGGGTGGTGGCAACGCGACCGGTGTTGAGTTCATGCAGGCGTTGCGCCGCAATCGCCGGGCTCATGCTGCAGACTCTCGTCCAGCATCGGTGTGCTGCCAGACCTTGTGCAGCAACCGCGACAGCTGCTGCTGTTCATCGGTATCCAGACCATTGAACAGGCCACCGATCCACTGTGTGTGCTGGTCAAACAGTGTCTCGGCCAAGCGTTTTCCCCGTGCGGTCAATACGATCTGCAGGCGACGGCCATCCTCAGCATCGCTGCGACGCTGCAGCAGTTCTTCGCGCTGCAGGCCATCGAGCAGGCCGCTGATGGTGGCGCGGGTGACGCCTGCGCGTTCGGCCAGCTCGTGGGGCGGTAGCGTGCCACCGGCCCCATGCAGCAGGAACAGCACGATGAAGCGACCCTCACTGAGCCCGTGTGGCGCCAGCCGGGTGGCGCAATCGTGGTCGATGGACGACGACAACGACAGCAGCTGGAAGCACAGGCGCAGCTGCGCGACGTTGGCGTGGCCGCGTCGCTTCGCCTCATCCATCAGGGCATGGTGCTTGGCTTCGATCATCATCCATACCTATATGATTAGGCGCCTAATCATAAATCGAAAGAGCGGTGCCGCGTCAATCCGTACGTGCTGTCAGGGAGCCGTCCCCAGCAGCAGGCGGGCGATCAATCCACCGCCATCACGCTGCAGCAGCTGCAGTTCACCTGCATGCCGCCGTGCCACGTTGGCCGCCACTGCCAGCCCAAGTCCCGCTCCGCCAGTGGCGCGACTGCGCGAACTCTCGCTGCGCTGGAACGGTTGCAGCACGCGTACACGGTCGCCCTCGGCGATGCCCGGACCGCGGTCCATCACATCCAGTTGCGCCCCGCGCCCCACCACCGCGACCCGCAGTTCCACTGCGCCGGCATAGCGAGCGGCGTTGTCGATGAGGTTGTCGATCGCCCGCCGCAGCAGGAGCGCATCGCCCTGCCAAGGCAGCACGTCAGGTCCCTCGGCGGAGATATCGATGCCGCGCAGGAGAGCACTCTGCACGCACTCTTCCAGCAACGCCGCCAGGTCAAGCTGCCGCAACTCCAGCGGTTGCAGTTCGCCGCGTGCGTAGTCGAGCACCTGCTCGATCATCGTATCCATGCGTTCGATGTCGGCCACCATCCGTGCGGCCTGTGCCGGTGGTGCGAACTCCGCACGCAGGCGCAGGCCGGTCAGCGGCGTGCGCAGGTCGTGCGCTACAGCAGCCAGCATGCGGGTCATGTCCTGTGCCTGTTCGCGCAGCCGCCCACGACCCGCGCTGATCGCCGCAGCCAGCACCTGCACTTCGCGCGGGCCGTCATCCGGCAAGGGTGTATCGGCCTGCAGATCCACACGTGCACTGGCTTCGGCCAAGCGTCGCAACGGGCGCCCCAAGCGGATTGACGCCCATGCTGCCAACGGCGCCAGCAGTACGGCACCGCCCAGCAGGGCAAGCACCACCTGGCGGCGCCAGGCCGCCAGATCGCTGTGATCGCTGCCCACCACCCGCCAACGGCCATCGGCCTGGCGCACGCCCAGTTCGAACGGCGGCCATTGCATGGCGGTCAGCACTGCTGACTGCGCCTTCAGTACGCCGGCCCGCGCCGTGGCATCCAGCACCGCGCCACCTTCGATGATCTGCACATCGGGCGCCTTGCCTTGTCCACTCCATACCAGCCGAACATCCTCCACCGGCGAGCCCAGCTGCAGCGCCGCCAGCTGCGTAAGCCAATCGCTGGCGCTGCCTTGCGGCGGCGCTGCCTGCGTCGCCAGATGCAGGCCCAGCGACGCCGGCGTCTGTTCCCCCCGCAGCACCTGCGTGGCCTGGTCCAACCGCATCGGCGGCGGCGCGGGGCGTGGCATCCAGCCCACCACCGCGACGCTGACCAGGGTGGCCAGCAACAGGCTGGCCAGGGCCAGCACCGCGATCCAGCGCGCAGTGGACCAGCGGGTATTCACAGCACCTGGACCTCGGTACCGAAGCGATAGCCTTCCCCGCGCAGTGTCTGCACCAGGGCTTCAGCGCCGGGCACTGCGTGTCCCAGCTTGCGGCGCAATCGGCTGATCGCCAGATCAATGGCACGATCAACGCTGTCGCTGGGTTCGCCGTGCATCAGCTGCAGCAACTGCTCGCGGCCGAGCACCCGCCCGGGGCGCTCGGCTAGCACCAGCAGCAGGGAAAATTCACCACGGCTCAAGGCCAGCTCAGCGCCATCCGGCGTGATCAGGCGGCGCTGCCCAGGAAGCAACCGCCATCCAGAAAAGCGCAGCTCGTTGGCCACCTGCTCACGCAGCTTGTGCTGGCGGCGCAACAGCGCCCGCACCCGTGCCAGCAGCTCACGCGGATCAAACGGTTTGGCCAGGTAGTCGTCTGCCCCCATCTCCAGACCGACCACCCGGTCCGGCGCGCTGCCCATCGCCGACAGCATCAGGATCGGGATCGCCCGCGCCTGCAGCCGGCGGCAGACCGACAGGCCATCCTCGCCGGGCATCATCCAGTCGAGGATGATCACGTCCGGGCGCTCGGCCTGCAGCAGCACATCCAACGCCGCCGCACCGCCCGCCACCCGCACATCGTAGCCATGCAGCTGCAGGCAGTCGGCGATGGCATCACGGATGCTGGCGTCGTCATCGACAACGATGACCCGGGCGGGAGCGTTCATGGGGTCAGTATCGGGCCGTTGTGTATCAGGACGGTATCAGCGCCGATATTCCCGCGATACGCCAGGGCGCGCCAATGGTCGTCATCGATCACTACGGAGATGCGCCTTGCGCCTCACCCTGCTTCCCCTGCTTGCCCTCCCGCTGCCTGCGCTGGCAGGCGATGCCCCCGAACACGTGCTGCCGATGTGGATGCAGGGCGGGCATCCGGCCGTGGCCGTCTCGCTGGACGGGCGTGCGGAGCCGTTGCGCTTCGTGGTCGACAGTGCAGCCGGTGCGACCCTGGTGGATGACCGCGTGGCCCGGCGCTATGGTCTGGAAGACGCCGATGCGGCGGTGTCGCATGCGCAAGGCGCCAGTGCGAAGGCGGCCCAGCTGCGACGGATGCGCACCACGTCCTGGCGGCTGGGCAGCTGGCAGCTGCAGGCCAGTGGCGTTCAGGCCGATCTGTCCTCGTTGGCGAAGGATGATGAGGCGGTCATTGATGGCCTGGTCGGCAATGACCTGACCGGACGCTGGGATACCCGCTGGGACTTCGGCCGCAATGAGCTCGCGCTGTGGACCCCGGGCCGGCTCGCGCTGGATGGAAACGGGTGCCAGGCCAACGCACTGCCGGATCGCAAGGCTGGATTGCGCCACTTCGGTTTCATCACGGTGGCACTGGGTGATGCCGGTGTGGAAGCCATCGCCGTGGTCGATACCGGCGCGGCGCAGACCGTGCTCAATGCCGAAGCCGCACGCGCATTGGGCGTGCGCACCGACAGCAGCGACCAGCGCGTGCGTGTTCGCGGGAAAGGCACTGAAGGCCTGGGTGGCGGAAGGCAGGCCACCTGGCTGTACACCCTGCCCAGCATGACCAGCGCTGGCTGGCGACATCCCCAGATGGAAGTACGGATCAGCGAGCTGCCGGTATTCAAGGCCATTGGCCTGGAGGCACGGCCGGCGCTGATCCTCGGTGCCGATGCAATGCGCGGCGGCCAGGTGGACATCGGTGCCGGCGCCGCACGGATCTGCCTGCGTCGGCCGGCCAACTGAGCAGCGGCCGGCGCCTGCGAACGTGCTACCAGTCCATCACCTTCGGCGCCGGCCCCGGATGCGACGGGAACAGCGGCAGCACCTCCTCCGCCAACTCCTGCAGCACGTCGCCGGCAGGACGCGCGGCGAACTGGATACCCAGCGCCGCGTGATTCACGCCGGCGCGCTGCCAGGCCTGCAGCAGGTCGATGAGGCCCTTGCGGCCGGTGCGCAGGGTATAGCCCCCTTGCAACGGCATGCGTGGATGATCCGGATCGTCCACCAGGTCGATCCATTCGTTGGTCATGTGCGGACGGAAGCCGCCGTCCGGAATCAGCGCGCGCCAGGCGCCGATCTTCGCGGCCAGCCGCTGCGGACCAGCGTTGTCATGGGTGGCCTCTGGGTAGGTCAGCCAGCCATCGGCATGCTGGCCGATCCATTCCAGTGGCTGGCGCGCGCCACCGGTGACGATCAGCGGAACGCGGCCACTGACCGTGGGCGGCAGCAACTGCACGCCCTGCCCGGCACCGGCATGTGTCATCCGTCCATCCGTGCCCGGTTGCAGCCAACGGCGCATCTCGTTCATTGCGGTGGCAAAACGCTCTCCGCGCGCCGCGTGCTCCAGTCCATAGGCCGGGAACTCCAGCGGTCGATCACCGGACGCCACACCCATCACCAGCCGCCCACCGGACAGCTGATCGATCGACGCCGCGGCCTTGGCCAGATCGATCGGATGGCGCAGTGGCAGCACCACGCTGCCGGTGGCCAGGGCCACGCGCTGTGTGCGCGCTGCCAGCCACGCAAGGTAGGTGAATGGATCGAACAGCTGCCCCGCATCGCCGAACAACGGATCGAACAGCGGTACGTCACGCACCCATACCGCAGCGAAGCCATGGCGGTCGATCTCCTCCACCAGCCGCGCCTGGCCCTGCAGCACGGCCATGTCGCCCTGGTAGAAGCGCAGCGGCAGGTAGATGCCCAGGGTCAGCGCGTCGGCGCGGAACATGCGCTGGTAGCCCGGGTGCGTGGCAAAGACCGGCGCCGACGCGCCCGGCACTGCAATGGAATCGTTCATATGCGTCGCCTCCTTACGGTCCGGTGGCCGGCTCGGGCAGCTGCACGCCGCGCTGTACCGCAGGGCGTGCGGCAACCCGTGCGTACCACGCATCCAGATGGCGATGCCGCGACAAATCGATGTCGATGATGCGGGCGATGTGCAGCCAGCCGAAGTGGGCGATGTCGGCAATCGAGTAGTGATCGCCAGCCAACCACTCGCGTCCCTGCAGGCGCTGGTCGAGTACGCCGAACAGCTCGTCGCTCAGGCGGCGGTAGCGTTCGATTGCCGCGGAATCGGGCTGTTGTGCGAAGTGCTCGAAATGCACGCGCTGGCCGAGGATCGGGCCGACGCTGGCGGCATGGAACATCAGCCAGGTCAGCGTCTCCCAGCGTGCAGCCGGTTCGGAAGGCAGCAACGCATTGCCCTGTTCGGCCAGGTATATCAGGATCGCCGCCGATTCGAAGACAACGATGCCGCGCGCGCGATCTTCCAGCACGGGAATGCGGCCATGCGGGTTGAGCCGCAGGAAGTCGGGATGGCGATGTTCGCCATCGGCGATGTGGACGTGGTGAAGGCGATAGGGAAGACCCAGCTCTTCCAGTGCGATGGTGGCCTTGAAGCCATTGGGAGAACTGTCGGAGTACAGGTGCAGCGAAGGTTCGTTCATGGGAATCCTGGACGCAGGGAGCGACGGCATGCACCGGCCGTTGAAGGTGGCCGGGCGATGCGGGAACGGGCGCTGCAGCAGCCGTGCAGGCAGTCTAGGAAAGGCCTGCGTCGCGGGGAAACGATGTCTTCTGCACGGGGAGTTGAGCGGGGCTCAACGTGCGCGACGCGCGCGCGACAGCCTGCAGTGCGGTCGATATGCTGTCGCAGCGCGGCGCGTGCCGACGCGGTTACAGGAGAGTTGAGATGGGTGCGGTGCTGCCGCTGCTGGGCCTGCGGGCCTTCGTTGAAACCGGCCGACATGGCAGCCTGACCGCCGCCGCCGATGCGATGGGGGTGACACCTGGTGCAATCAGCCAGCAGCTTCGACAGCTGCAGGAGCGGCTGGGCGTGAGCCTGTTCGACCGCACCCGGCATGGCGTGGTGCTCAGTGCAGCCGGCGCGCGCGTGTATCCGGAGCTGCTGCAGGCCTTCGATCAGATCGCACAGAGCCTGCAGACACTCGAACGCTGGGAAACACGGTGCACGCTACGCATCAGCGCGGCACCGAGCTTCGCCGCACAGTGGTTGGCGCCGCGACTGGGCGGGTTCAGTGCGTTGCATCCGCAGGTGGACGTGCAGCTGGACTCGAGCGCGGCGTTGGTCGACCTGCGCCGCGACGGCGTGGACATCGCGATCCGTCATGGACTGGGCCGCTACCCTGGCCTGCATGCCGAGCATCTTCTGGCGCCGGTACTGCTGCCGGTGGCCAGTCCAGCATTGTTGGCCGGCGCACCGACGGTCAGCTCGGTACAGGATTGCCTGCAGCTGCCGCTGCTGCAGGACGCCGACCGCAGCGACTGGCGGCTGTGGTTCCAGGCACTGGATCTGCCCGTCGATGAACGACTGGAGCGCGGCCCTGCGTTCGATGACGACCTGTTGCTGATCCGCGCGGCGGTGGCCGGGCAAGGCATCGCCCTGGTGCGCGACATCCACGCGGCCGAAGAACTCGCCAATGGCCGGCTGCAGGTGGTGATCGACCAGCCCTGGCCACAGGCCTTCGCCTACTACGCGGTGACGCGTGCGGACGGCGAGGCCAACGCGGCGATACCTGCTTTCATGACCTGGTTGCATGCAGCATTGATGACGCCGCAGGAAGCAGGCACACACACCCTGCAGGACGCAGGATGAGCCGCTCGGAAAGCGATGCCGTTGCGGCCGGCCACAAAAAAACCCCGCCTTGCGGCGGGGTTTTTCATTGCGGGGCGAACGTGGGGACTTAGAAGTCCATGCCGCCCATGCCACCCATGCCGCCCATGCCACCGGCGCCACCCATGGCCGGCTCGTCCTTCTTCGGAGCTTCGGCAACCATGGCTTCGGTGGTGATCATCAGGCCAGCGATCGAAGCTGCGTTCTGCAGCGCCGAACGGGTCACCTTGGTCGGGTCCAGGATGCCGAACTGCAGCATGTCACCGAACTCGCCGGTGGCGGCGTTGTAGCCGAAGCTGCCGGTGCCTTCCTTGACCTTGTTGATGATGACCGACGGTTCTTCACCGGCGTTGGCCACGATTTCGCGCAACGGGGCTTCCATCGCGCGCAGGGCGATCTGGATGCCGTGGTTCTGGTCTTCGTTGGCACCCTTCAGGCCGGCCAGTGCGGTGACCGCACGGACCAGGGCCACGCCGCCGCCCGGGACCACGCCTTCTTCAACGGCTGCACGGGTAGCGTGCAGGGCGTCGTCGACGCGATCCTTCTTTTCCTTCATTTCGATTTCGGTCGAAGCACCGACCTTGATCACGGCAACGCCACCGGCCAGCTTGGCCACGCGTTCCTGCAGCTTCTCGCGGTCGTAATCCGAGGAGGTGTCCTGGATCTGGGTCTTGATCTGGCCGACGCGTGCGTCGACGGCAGCCTTGTCACCCACGCCATCGATGATGGTGGTGTTTTCCTTGGAGACCTGCACCTTCTTGGCGCGGCCCAGGTCCTTGATGGTGGCCTTTTCCAGCGACAGGCCCACTTCTTCGGAGATCACGGTGCCGCCGGTCAGCACGGCCATGTCTTCCAGCATCGCCTTGCGACGGTCGCCGAAGCCCGGAGCCTTGACGGCCACGACCTTGACGATGCCACGGATGGTGTTGACCACCAGGGTCGCCAGCGCTTCGCCTTCAACTTCTTCGGCAACGATCAGCAGCGGCTTGCCGGCCTTGGCGACGCCTTCCAGCACCGGCAGCAGGTCACGGACGTTGGAGATCTTCTTGTCGTGCAACAGGATGAACGGGTCATCCAGGTCAGCGGTCTGCGACTGCTGGTTGTTGATGAAGTACGGGGACAGGTAGCCGCGGTCGAACTGCATGCCCTTGACCACGTCCAGCTCGTTGTCCAGGCCCGAGCCTTCTTCAACGGTGATCACGCCTTCCTTGCCGACTTCCTTCATCGCGTCAGCGATGATCTGGCCGATCGACTCGTCCGAGTTGGCCGAGATGGTACCGACCTGGGCAATCGCCTTGTCGTCGGCGGTCGGCTTGGAGATGGTCTTCAGCTCGGCAACGGCGGCCACGACGGCCTTGTCGATACCACGCTTGAGGTCCATCGGGTTCATGCCGGCGGCAACGGCCTTGGCGCCTTCGCGGATCAGGGCCTGGGCCAGCACGGTGGCGGTGGTGGTGCCGTCGCCGGCGTCGTCGTTGGTGCGCGAAGCAACTTCCTTCACCATCTGCGCGCCCATGTTCTCGAACTTGTCAGCCAGTTCGATTTCCTTGGCGACGGACACGCCGTCCTTGGTGATGGTCGGCGCGCCGAAGCTCTTTTCCAGCACGACGTTGCGGCCCTTCGGGCCCAGGGTGGCCTTGACGGCATTGGCGAGAACGTTGACGCCGCGCACCATGCGCGAACGGGCGTCTTCACCGAAACGAATATCCTTGGCAGCCATTGCGATTACCTCGATGTTTGCACCGGGCCGGGCCCGGCGACGAAAGGGGATGTCTTACAGAAAAGCAGGTCGCGCCGAGGCTCAGCCGATGACGGCGAGCACGTCGTCTTCGCGCAGGACCTTGTACTCGACGCCTTCGCTCTTGTACGAGCTGCCGGCGTACTGGCCGTAGATGACCTTGTCGCCGACCTTCAGCGACGGCGCGCGCACGCTGCCGTTGTCCAGCGGCTTGCCCGGGCCGACGGCCACGACTTCACCCTTGGTGGACTTTTCCTTGGCCGAATCCGGAATGACGATGCCACCGGCGGAGATTTCGTCGGCTTCGATCGGCTTGACCACAACGCGGTCGTGCAGCGGCTTGATGCTCATGAGAGACCTCTTAAGTTATTGATTGGTCTAAAAAAGTCCGGCGATGTTAGCAGTCGCACCAGACGAGTGCCAGCAACGCGCGTGAAAAAGCCCGACAAGTCGGGAGCACGACAGAGATGGAGACCTCCACAGACCTTTCAAGGGCTGATCCCGAAATTTTTCTCGGGACCGGGAAACCTGCCTCCCTGCGTGGACGCCTGTATAGGGATGCAGTGCGGCAAGCCAAGGGGGCAAGGGGTGCTATTTAGTGATAGATGTCCCACTGTCAGATATCTGACGTTCATTTACGACAAAGTGTCACTGGATCGGCCTTAGGCTCGGCCGCGCATTCCCAATCACAAGGAGTAGTCGATGCGATTGCTGTCCCCGCTTGCCGCCGCCTGCCTGCTGGCGCTGGCCGCCGCGCCGGCCCAGGCCGAGGTCTTCATCAACGAACTGCATTACGACGACAGCACCGCCGCCGGTGACGTCGGCGAAGCCATCGAAGTGGTCGCTACCGCGGGCGAGGACCTGTCCGGCTACCGCCTCCACCTCTACAACGGCAGCAATCCTTCGGCGGCCACGGTCTACGCCAACAACCCGGTCCCGGCCGGCACCGCCGCGGGTTGCGGCAGCGCCACCCTGGCCGTGGTCAGCTACCCGACCAACGGCCTGCAGAACGGTCCGAACGACGGCATCGCCCTGGTCGATGCCAGCGGCAAGGTGGTCCAGTTCCTCAGCTACGAGGGCGCCATCACCGCCTCCGGTGGCCCTGCCGCCGGCATGACCAGCCAGAACATTCCGGTGGCCGAGACCAACAGCACGGCCCCGGGCACCTCGCTTCAGCTTACCGGCAGTGGCAGCCAGTACGCCCACTTCACCTGGGCCGAATCGGCCAAGCAGACGTTTGGCAGCTGCAACAACGGCCAGACCTTCAGCGGGGGTGGCACCCCGGGCCCGAACACGCCGCCGTCGGTGTCCACCACCACCCCGGCGCAGGGCAGCAGCACCTTCCCGGCTGCCGCCGACCTGGAAGTGGTGTTCAGCGAGACGGTGAACCTGGCCAGTGGCGCCTTCGCCCTGAGCTGCGGCACCTCCGGCAGCGTGCCGCTGACCTACCCGGCCAGCGGCCGCAGCGTGAAGCTGTCCACCAACACCGCGCTGGTGGCCGGTGAAGCCTGCCGCTTCGACATCCGCGCCGCGCGCATCACCGACCTGCAGGGCGCACACCCGGCTGCCGACAGCCGCATCGCCTTCACCGTGGCAACCACCGGCGGCAATCCGGACCCGGGCAACCCCGGCGTGCCGGCCGGTTACTACTCCAGGGTCAACACCAGCAGCCCCAGCCAGCTTCGCTGCTCGCTGCACGCCACCATCAAGGGCCACACCGCCTACCCGTACAGCGGCTCGGGCACCAGTACGTGGACCATCCTGGAAATCGCCGACGAGGATCCGAACAACAGCGGCAGGATCCTGGATGCGTACCGCAACCGCAGCTACGCCAAGGTGACCGACCGCGCCGGCAGCGGCAGTGGCCTGAAGTACAACCGCGAGCACACCTGGCCGAACTCGCTGGGCTTTGCCAGCACCACCGGTGACAAGGGCCTGCCTTACGCGCCGTACACCGACACCCACATGCTGTACCTGACCGATGCGCAGTGGAACGCCGACCGTGGCAACAAGCCGTTCGGCAAGTGCGACGCCAACTGCGGCGAGCGCGCCACCGAGGCCAACAACGGCCAGGGCGGCGGCAGCGGCGGCTACCCGGGCAACTCCAACTGGGTGCGCACGCCGGACGGTAACACCGGCACCTTCGAGGTGTGGGGCAAGCGCAAGGGCGACATGGCGCGTGCGGTGATGTACATGGCGATCCGCTACGAGGGCGGCAAGGATGCGGCCACCGGCCAGTCCGAGCCGGACCTGGAGCTGACCGACGACCGCAGCAGGATCGTCAAGACCAGCAGTTCGCCGGCCTACATGGGCCTGCTCTCGACGCTGATCGACTGGCACCTGTCCGATCCGCCGGATGATGCCGAGCGTGCCCGCAACGACGTGATCTACAGCTTCCAGGGCAACCGCAACCCGTTCATCGACCACCCCGAGTGGGCCACCCCGGCCCTGTTCACCTCGGCCAAGCCGGCCACCTGCCAGCTGGCCAACTGACCGCGCAACGCAGCGGTCCATTGCCGCCGCCGGGCCCTGACCCGGCGGCGGCCCTATACTCGACGGTCATGTCGACCGTCGATCCCGTCCTGCTGCTGTTGACCACCTGCCCGGACCGGGCCAGTGCCGAGCGCATCGCGCACGCGCTTGTTGGCGAGCGCCTGGCCGCGTGCGTCACACGGCTGGAGGGCGCGCAGTCGACCTACCGCTGGCAGGGCGAGGTCACTACCGACACCGAACTGCAGCTGCTGGTGAAGACCACCGCGAGCCGCGTCGATGACGCAATCGCCCGGATCGTCGAACTGCATCCGTATGAACTCCCGGAGTGCATCGCGGTCGAAACCCGGGCCGGCCTGCCGGCGTATCTGGACTGGATCCGGGCACAGACCCGGGAGGACACTGATTGAAGACTTTGTTTGCGCGTGGCGCCGCCCTGTGCGCCCTGTTGTGGCTCTCGCTGCCGGCCTTCGCGCTGGATGAGAAGGACCTGCTGCCGGTGGACCAGGCGTTCGCGCTGACAGCGACCGCCCCCGAACGCGGCCAGGTGCAGCTGCAGTTCAAGATCGCGCCGGGCTACTACCTGTATCGCCACCGCACCAGCGTCAAGGCCGACCCGGCCTTCAACGCCGGCGCGCTGCAGATGCCCAAGGGCGACAAGCACCACGACGATTTCTTCGGCGAGGTTGAAACCTATCGCGAGCGGCTGCAGGCCACCCTGCCCGGCACGCCGACCGACGCCGCCGGCACCATCAGCCTGGAAGTGCGTTACCAGGGCTGCGCCGATGCCGGTGTCTGCTACCCGCCGCAGAAGCGCGTGGTGCAGGTCACCCTGCCCGGTGCCGGTGCACAGGCCAACGCCCCGGCTGCACGCACCGGTGCGGCCAGCCCGTTCAACAACCCGCTGGCCGGTGCCGGCAACAGCGGCGGCCTGCGCCTGCCGGGTGCGGCCAGCAACAGCCAGGCGCTGCCGCTGCCGTCGGAGCAGGCGTTCGGCTTCGACGCCATCGCCAGCGACGGCAATACCCTGCTGCTGCGCTTCAGCCCGGCACCGGGCTACTACCTGTATCGCGACCGCACCTCGCTGAAGCTGGAAGGCAGCACCGGTGTGCTGGCCGACAAGCCGCGCTGGCCGGCCGCGCAGTCGCATCGCGACGAGCACTTCGGCGATGTCTCGGTCTACTTCAACCAGGTGGAAGTGCCGCTGCCGCTGCGCCGCTCCGTCGCCGATGCGGTCGACAGCACCCTGGTGGTGACCTTCCAGGGCTGCCAGACCGATGGCATCTGCTACCCGCCGATGACCCGCCGGGTGAAGCTGTCCATTCCGGCCGGGAAGGTCAGCAGCAGCGCCGACCAGGCGCCACCGCGCAATGAAGTGATCAGCCCGCTGCCCGCTGCCAACGGCGCACCACGCGAAGCCGCCAACGGCGCACCGCTGCGCCTGCTGCCAACCGTGCCCAATACGGATGCAACGGCCCCTGCTGCAGGTGACGGCACCGCCAGCCGTGAGTTCGCCGCCGATGCACAGGGTGACAACGCGCTGCGCACGCGACCGCCGGTGACCACGCCGAATCCGGACCGTTCGTTCGTATGGGTCCTGCTGCTGGCGCTGGCCGGTGGCCTGGTACTGAACCTGATGCCCTGCGTGCTGCCGATCCTGTCGCTGAAGGTCCTGAGCCTGGCGCAGAGCGGCGAAAGCCCGCAGCGCGCGCGCAGCCATGCCCTCTGGTACACGCTGGGCGTACTGGTCGCGTTCGCGGTGATCGGTGCGTTGATGGTTGGCCTGCGCGCGATCGGCAACGCCGTCGGCATCGGCTTCCAGCTGCAGCACCCGGGCGTGGTGGCGGCGCTGGCCTACATCATGTTCGCGGTGGGCCTGAGCCTGTCCGGCGTGTTCACACTGGGCGGCGGCATCGGCAACCTCGGCCAGTCGCTGGCCAGCCGCAGTGGCCCGGCCGGTGATTTCTTCACCGGTGCGCTGGCCTGCGTGGTCGGCAGTGCCTGCGTCGGCCCGTTCATGGGCGGCGCGATTGCCTACGCGTTCATTGCCCCGCCGCTGAAGGCGATGACCGTGTTCCTGTTCCTCGGCCTGGGCCTGGCGCTGCCGTTCCTGCTGATCGGCTTCGTGCCGGCGCTGGCGCGCCGCCTGCCCAAGCCGGGCCCGTGGATGGAAACGCTCAAGCACGTGCTGGCCTTCCCGATGTATGCCACCGTGCTGTGGCTGCTGTGGGTGCTGGGCAAGCAGCGCGGCGTGGACGGCATGGCGCTGGTGCTGGGTGGCCTACTGCTGCTGGCCTTCGGCCTGTGGCTGTTTGAACGCAACCGCTGGACCGGCTCGCGCGCCGTCACCCTGCTCGGCGTGCTGCTGGCGATCGGTGCACTGGTTCCGGCCTGGGGCGTGACCCAGCTGGCAGCGCCGGCGCGTGCCGCACAGGCGGCCACTGACAACGTGGTCGAATACTCGCCGCAGCTGCTGGATCGCCTGCGCGCCGACAACCGCGTGGTGTTCGTGAACATGACCGCCGACTGGTGCGTGAGCTGCAAGGCCAACGAGCGCGCCGTGCTGTCGCGCCCAGAGTTCAAGGAACTGCTCAAGCGCACCAACGCGGTGTACATGCGCGGTGACTACACCAACGTCGATCCGCAGATCACCACGTTCCTGGAAGAGCACAAGGCCGTGGGCGTGCCGCTGTACGTGGTGTACGGCCCCGGCGCACCGCCGACCGTGCTGCCGACCCTGCTGACCCAGGCGGTGGTCGAGGAAGCGCTGCTGCGCACCGCACGATGAAATGGCAACGGCCAGCGCTGCTGTGGACAGCGGTGCTGGCCGCCGGCCTCGGCCTGTGGGCCGGGCATCGATTGGCTCCCGCGCCGGCTGCGCCTGAGGCCATGCCAGCGGCGCCTGCGGTGGCGGCGGTGGCACCCGCCCTGCAGGTCGGCGACAGCCTGCCCGCGCTGTCGCTGCCCGATCTTGAAGGCCGACCGCTGGACCTGCGCCAGCACGCTACCGGCCGCCCGCTGTTGATCAATGTCTGGGCCAGCTGGTGCGCGCCCTGCGTTGAAGAAATGCCTGAACTGGCGCGCTTTGCCCACACCCAGGGCGACAACGGTGTGCAGGTTCTTGGCCTGGCGCTGGATACGCCGGAAGACGTGCGCGGTTTCCTGCAGCGGGTACCGGTGGATTACCCGATCGTGATCGAGACACCCGGGCCACGCGATGCCAGCGTGCAGCTGGGCAATACGCAGGGCCTGCTGCCCTACAGCGTGCTGTTCGATGCACAGGGCCGGCTGGTGAAGGCGAAGCTGGGACCGTTCGCCCACGGCGAGATCGACAGCTGGGTGAAGTGAGGGTTCGGCAGGGCTGCGCCCTGCACCTGCCGAGGCCACAGCAACAGCCAAAGCGGCCCTGCAGTGCTGAGAATTGGGCGGGGCGGTGTGAGGCTGCAGGACACGCCGTAAACCCGTCCATGGGGGCTCGATGGCGCCATCCATGGCGCCAACGGTCCTGCAGCCCCACAC
>NZ_JBDJKU010000057.1:0-26286 GCF_039673015.1 Stenotrophomonas sp. TWI1409 | reverse complement strand
GTGTCGGAGTGCGGGGTGTCAGCCGCATGGATGCGGCTGCCAAGCCTACAGGGACGTACTTGCGGCGTCCCCGCACTCCGACACCGCCCCGCCAAACCACGGAATACCCGCTTCTGACGTTGACGTTGCTTGAAGGCTTCGGCAGGTGCAGGGCGCAGCCCTGCCGAACCCAACCGACTTCCGCCACTTGCGGTGGCGGCGACTGCCCACTAGCCTTCGGCCGTCGTTCACCACCCAAGGACCGCCCGTGAAACACCGTCATCTCCTGCTGGCCTCGGCAATCGCCGCCGCCACGCTGGCCCTGGCCGCCTGCAAGAAGGAAGCTGCCCCAGGCACCGATACCGCCAGCAGCAGCGCCCCGGCCGGCGAAACCGCCGACCAGTTCGTGGCCCGCATCAATGCCGAGTTCAAGGCCGCCTACCCGGAGATGACCTCGGCGCAGTGGCTGTCCTCCACCTACATCAACAGTGATTCGGAACGCATCGCGGCCAAGGCCAACGAGCGCTCGCTGACCCAGCTCAACAGCTGGATCGAACAGGCCGCCAAGTTCGATGGCAAGCCGATGAGCGAGGACAGCAAGCGCGCGATCCACCTGCTGAAGCTGATGTCCTCGATGCCGGCACCGCGTGACCCGGCCAAGCTGGCCGAGCTGACCCAGATCGCCACCCGCATGGAAGGCAGCTACGGTGCCGGCAAGTACTGCACCGATGCCAACGATCCCAACTCCTGCCGCCAGCTGGGCGAGCTGGAGCAGGTGCTGGCACGCAGCCGCGACTACGACAAGCAGCTCGACGCCTGGCAGGGCTGGCACAGCACCACCAAGAGCATGCGCGGCGACTACCAGAAATTTGTCGGTCTGGTGAACGAAGGTGCCAAGGGCATGGGCTTCACCGATGCCGGCCAGATGTGGCGCAGCGGCTACGACATGCCGCCGGAGCAGATCGGCCCGGAAACCGACCGCCTGTGGGAACAGGTCAAGCCGATGTACGAGCAGCTGCACTGCTACGCACGCGGCAAGCTGGACAAGACCTACGGCAAGGACAAGGCGGAAGTGGGCAATGGCCTGATCGCCGCACACCTGCTGGGCAACATGTGGCAGCAGGACTGGTCGAATCTGTGGGACCAGCTGGAGCCGTATCCGGGTGCCGGCAGCCTGGACATCACTGCAGCGCTTGAAAAGCAGTACCAGACCAACCTGAGCGCGGCGTTGGCCAAGGCCGGCAAGGATGCCAACGTAGCGGCGCAGTACAAGGCACAGCGCGAGGCCGAACTGCGTACCGCCAAGCAGATGACCGAGCGCGCCCAGGACTTCTACGTGTCGCTGGGCATGCCGTCGCTGCCGCAGTCGTATTGGGAAAAGACCCAGTTCATCAAGCCTGACGACCGCGACGTGGTCTGCCACGCCAGCGCCTGGGACATGAACATGGAAGGCGACGTGCGCACCAAGATGTGCATCAAGCCGAACGAAGAGAACTTCACCACCATCTACCACGAGCTGGGCCACATCTATTACGACCTGGCCTACAACCCGTTGCCGCCGCTGTTCCAGGGCGGTGCCAACGATGGTTTCCATGAAGCGATCGGCGACACCATCGTGCTGGCGATGACGCCCAAGTACCTCAGCTCGATCGGCCTGGTTGATGCGCCGACCGAGAGCCGCGAAGCGGTCATCAACAACCAGATGCGCATGGCGCTGTCGGGCGTGTCGTTCCTGCCGTTCGGGCTGATGATCGACCGCTGGCGCTGGGGCGTGTTCGATGGCTCGATCACCGCCGACAACTACAACAAGGCGTGGTGGGACCTGAAGGCCAAGTACCAGGGCGTGGCGCCGGCCAGCACCCGTGGCGAAGAGTTCTTCGATCCGGGCGCGAAGTACCACGTGCCGGGCAACACCCCGTACACCCGCTACTTCCTGGCGCGCATCCTGCAGTTCCAGTTCTACAAGGGCCTGTGCGACGCGTCCGGCTACAAGGGCCCGCTGCATGAGTGCACCTTCTACGGCAACAAGGAAGCCGGCCAGAAGTACTGGGCGATGCTGAGCAAGGGTGCCAGCCAGCCGTGGCAGGCCACACTGAAGGAACTGACCGGCACCGACAAGCTCGATGCCGGCCCGATGATCGAGTACTTCAGCCCGGTCAACGAATGGCTGAAGCAGCAGAACGAAGGCCAGATGTGCGGCTGGCAGGCCAACGCGGCCCCGGCGGCGAAATGAGAAAAGGGGCGGGTCCGCAAGGATCCGCCCCTTTCCGGTAGTGCCGGCCGCTGACCGGCGACTACGCGATGAAGACCCAACGGGCAGCCGGCCAGCGGCCGGCTCTACCGAAACAGCAATCAAACGAAGGCCAGATGTGCGGCTGGCAGGCCAACGCGGCCCCGGCGGCGAAATGAGAAAAGGGGCGGGTCCGCGAGGATCCGCCCCTTTCCGGTAGTGCCGGCCGCTGGCCGGCAACTGCACGGTGGACATCTGTCTGGCAGCCGGCCAGCGGCCGGCTCTACCGAAATGCCTGTCAGCTGTTCTTCTTCGCCGCCATCGCTGCAGCCAGCTCGGCCTTGAATTCCTCGAAGGTCTGGCCCTTCTCCTTCGCTTCGGCCTGTGCGGCATCGCGCAGCGCATCGGAGTACATCAGGCGCACCGGCGTGCCGTTGCGCTCGTGCAGTTCACCGGCCTGCATGATCAGCGCCAGCACCTGCGCAGCGCTCTCGCTGTGGCCAGCGATGCGGCCGTCCATGCCCAGCACCCATTCGCCGTCACGGCGCACGACACCGGCCAGCAGGGTGCGCTGCGCATCGCGCAGCTCGGCATGCGGTTCCACCGGCGATGCCTGCGCGGCGGCCTTGTTGGCGGCCTGCTTTTCCTGGCGACGGCGCTGGTCGCGGCGGGTCTTGGAGCTGGTGGACATGGTGCGGTACCGCTGCGAAGGGGGGCGCAAGGATAGCGCACCCCGCCCGCAGCGCTGCTTCACGCGTGCTCGATCCAGTATGGTCAGTCCAGCACCTTGCCGTGCCGCCAGTAGCCCATGAAGGTGATCGCGCGGCGGTCCAGCCCGCAATCGCGCACCAGGTGGCGGCGGATCGCCATCACCGCCCCCGCCTCGCCCGCCACCCAGGCGTACAGCGGCCCGGCCACGCAGGTGTCGGCCTGCTCCCAGAGGATCTGCGTATCGACGTCGATCTCCTCCAGCGCATCGCCAGCAGGCACGCTCGAGGTCGCTGACAGCCGTTCCTGGACCGCCTGCAGCAGCGGCTGGCCATAGGCGGCCTGCCCACGCGGCAACCACACCAGCTCGGCCGTGGCCGGCGCCTTCAGGGGAACCGCATCACCGGCCTGCGCCACTTCCAGCAGGGCCAGCGTGCGCGGCGGATCCACCATGGCCGCCAGTTCCTCGAGAATGCCGGCCACTGCCGGCAGCGCGGTCTCGTCAGCCACCAGCAGCACCTGGCCAACACCGGCCGGTGGCTTCCACTCCCAGCCTTCGCTGCTCTCGGCGCAGTCGGCGTCCGGGGCCAGCAGCACCACGCGATCGCCCGGCCGTGCATGCATGGCCCAGCGCGAAGCGGGTCCGGTCACCCCGTGGATGACGAAATCGACGTCGACCTCGCCCTGCTCCGCACGCAACTGGCGGATGGTGTAGGTGCGCATCGGCGGGCGCTGATCGTCCGGCAGGGCCCGATAGCGTGGGTACCAGTCGTCACCGCTGGGGACCTGCGGCACCTCCTGGCCGGGCAAGGGGAAGAACACCTTGATGCGCTGATCCGGGCCTTCGGTTTTCATCCGCGCCACGTCGGCACCGGTGAACACCATGCGGTCCAGGGAAGGGGAAAGAACGCGGCGCTCCTTCAGCGCCACCTCGAACAGGCGGTAGGTCTGCTGCGCAGCCATGGGGGAACCTCATGCAACGACATCGGATTGGCTGGCTGTCGTGCATCCACGCACCGGCTGGCTGGAATGCCCAGCCTAGTCCGGTTGTCCGCGGCTGCAAGGATGTGCCGGCATCCCCGTCCGCCCTACCCCTGCGCGCTGCTCAATGGCCCGTGCAGGCTGCCTGCGCCGCGCGCTCGCGCTGGTGTTCCCAGTACCAGAACACGAAGCCGGCGCCGAAGAACGCGGCCTGGCCCAGGGCCAGGTGCAGCGGGCTGGCGCTGAGCAGCGGCGACACCACGCCGGCCACCACGGTACTGATCATCAGCTGCACGAACGCCTGCAGCGACGAGGCCAGGCCGCGCTGGTGCGGGTACATGTCCAGCACCGCCAGCGCCAGGATCGGGAAGATCAGCGCCATGCCCATGCCGCCCAGGAAGATCGGCAGCACTGCCCACGGCAGCACGAACTGCGGCGACAGCGCCACGTAGCCGACGTTCAGCAGCACCGACAACGCGCACAGGCCGAACCCAATGGACACCTGGCGGGTGGGCGTAGTGTGCCCAGCCATGCGCCCGGACAGGAACGAGCCGGTGGTCATGCCACCGATGGTGGGAATGAACAGCCACGCAAAGCCGCCCTCGCCCAGGTGCAGGTGCTGCATCACGAACACCGGCGCCGAGGAGATGTACAGGAAGATGCCACCGAAACCGATGCTGCCGGCCAGCGCCAGGCGCAGGAAGCGCGGATTGAAGCCGATGCGTACGTAGTCACGCATCAACGTGCGCGGCGACAACGGCACGCGTGCTTCGACCGGATGGGTCTCCGGCAGGTAGCGCGCAGTGGCCGCCAGCAGGACCAGCCCGAACACCACCAGGAACCAGAAGATCAGCGGCCAGCCGGCGCCACTGAGCAGGATCCAGCCACCGATGATCGGTGCGATGGCCGGGGCGATGCCGAACAGCATCGACACCTGGCTCATCAGGCGCTGCGCGTCGTGGCCATGGTAGAGATCGCGGATCACCGCGCGGCCGACGATCATGCCGACACCCGCCGACAGGCCCTGCAGCGCGCGGAACGCCAGCAGCGTGGTCAGGTCGGTGGACAGCGCGCAGCCGACCGAGGCGCCGACGAACACCACCAGGCCACCGAGGATCACCCACTTGCGGCCCCAGGCATCGGACAGCGGACCGTGCGCCAGGCTCATCAGGCCGTAGAACAGCAGGTACACGCTGATGGTCTGCTGCACCGCCACCTCGTCCACCGCCAGGCGCTGGGCCAGCTGCGGGAACGCCGGGAAGATGGTGTCGATCGAGAACGGACCGAACATGGCCAGACCGGCGAGCAGCAGGGCCATGCGGCGGGTGGAGGGAGCAACAGCGGCGGTCATGGGGAAGGCGTCCGGCAGGGCCATGCGCGGCACGCACGGCGGGCGCCGGTCCCCTTCTGCAGGGACGGCGCCAGATGAATTCGGGTATCCACCCATCATAGGTGGGGATTGCGCCCGATGCCATGCAGAGGTGCACAAAACGCACGGCCGGGCCATCGGCCATTCAGGCGCGGCGGCCATGCCTGGAGGCGGCCGGCGGGCCCGCAACGGGCTATAATCAGCGGGCAACACGGTGGGAGAAGCGGAACACCGCTGCCGAAGGCGCAACGCCCGTAATCGCTCAGGCCCGATACCACCCGTAACAGAACTCTGGAGAGACCGGTTCGATCCGGCGCCGAAGGGGCACGAAGCTGCGGTCCGCCGCGCTTTTAAACTCTCAGGCAAAAGGACAGAGGGGCGCCCCGCAGACCGCCGACCGGCGGCTTGTGCCCGTGCGTGTGCCCTTTCCTGACGGATCCTTCGCCATGTCCCAGAACACCCCTTCCCTGCGTGAGCTCGAGCACCACAATGCGTTCGTCGAGCGCCACATCGGCCCCAACGACGCCGAGATCGCGCAGATGCTCGATGTCGTCGGCCACGCGTCGCTGGATGGCATGACCGATGCCATCGTACCGGCCAAGATCAAGTCGCCGGCGCCGCTGGCGCTGCCGGAGTCGATGACTGAAGTGCAGGCACTGGCGAAGATCCGTGCGATCGCCGACAAGAACACCGTGCTGCGCAGCTTCATCGGCCAGGGCTACTACGGTACCCACACGCCGAACGTGATCCTGCGCAACATCCTGGAAAACCCGGCCTGGTACACCGCCTACACCCCGTACCAGGCGGAAATCTCGCAGGGCCGCATGGAAGCGCTGATCAACTTCCAGACCCTGTGCGCCGACCTCACCGGCATGGAAATCGCCAACGCCTCGCTGCTGGACGAAGCCACTGCCGCCGCCGAAGCGATGACCCTGGCCAAGCGTTCGGCCAAGTCGAAGTCGGACACCTTCTTCGTGCACGACGCCGTGCACCCGCAGACGCTGGAACTGCTGCGCACCCGCGCCGAACCGATGGGCATCGTGCTGCGCGTGGGTACGCCGGCCGAAGCGCTGGAAGCGGAAGCCTTCGGCCTGCTGCTGCAGTATCCGGATACCTTCGGCCAGGTCGGCGACTACAAGGCGCTGGTCGATGCCGTGCACGCACGCGGCGGACTGGTGGCCGTGGCCACCGACCTGCTGGCCCTGACCCTGCTGGCCGCCCCGGGCGAATGGGGCGCGGACATCGTGGTCGGCAACAGCCAGCGTTTCGGCGTGCCGTTCGGCTTCGGTGGCCCGCACGCCGCCTTCATGGCCTGCCGTGACGCCTACAAGCGCTCGATGCCGGGCCGCCTGATCGGCGTCTCGATCGACGCGCAGGGCAACCCGGCCTACCGCCTGACCCTGCAGACCCGCGAGCAGCACATCCGCCGCGAGAAGGCCACGTCCAACATCTGCACCGCACAGGTGCTGCTGGCGGTGATGGCCTCGATGTACGCCGTTTACCACGGCCCGGACGGCCTGACCCGCATCGCCCGCCGCACCCATCGCCTGGCCTCGATCCTGGCCGCCGCGCTGCGCAACGCCGGCGTGCAGGTCGGTGGCGACTTCTTCGACACCCTGCATGTCACCGGCGTGCATGCCGATGAGATCCACGCCAAGGCACGCGCCGCCGGTTACAACCTGCGCGCGATCGACAGCGACTCGGTCGGCATCAGCCTGGACGAGACCACTACCCGCGCCGACATCGTCGCCGTGGCTGCCGTGTTCGGTGCCTCGCTGGACGTCGACGCACTGGATGCCAGCACTGCCGATGCGCTGCCGGCCGGCCTGCTGCGCCAGTCCGCGTTCCTGACCCACCCGGTGTTCAACACCCACCATAGCGAGCACGAGCTGCTGCGCTACCTGCGTTCGCTGGCCGACAAGGACCTGGCAATGGACCGCACGATGATCCCGCTGGGCTCGTGCACCATGAAGCTCAACGCCACCGCCGAGATGATTCCGGTGACCTGGCCGGAGTTCTCGCAGATCCACCCGCTGGTGCCGGCCGACCAGGCGCTGGGCTACAAGGAACTGATCGACACGCTGGAAGCGATGCTGGTGGAATGCACCGGTTACGACGCGGTCAGCCTGCAGCCGAACTCCGGCGCGCAGGGCGAGTACGCCGGCCTGCTGGCGATCCGCGCCTACCACCGCTCGCGCGGTGAGGAACATCGCGATATCTGCCTGATTCCGGACTCGGCGCACGGCACCAACCCGGCCTCGGCACAGATGTGCGGCATGAAGGTGGTGGTGACCAAAACCGATGCCAACGGCAACGTCGACGTCGAGGACATCCGCCTCAACGCCGAGAAGTACAGCGACCGCCTGGCCGCGATCATGATGACCTACCCGTCCACGCACGGCGTGTTCGAGGAAGAGGTGGTGGAGATCTGCGAGATCATCCACAAGCACGGCGGCCAGGTGTACACCGACGGTGCCAACATGAACGCCCTGGTCGGCGTGGCCAAGCCGGGCAAGTGGGGTTCGGATGTTTCGCACCTGAACCTGCACAAGACCTTCTGCATCCCGCACGGTGGTGGCGGCCCGGGCGTCGGCCCGTGCGCGGTCAAGGAGCACCTGGCGCCGTTCCTGCCAGGCAAGCTGGGTGACAACGGCCCGGTCGGCATGGTCAGCGCCGCCAGCTTCGGCAGCGCCTCGATCCTGCCGATCAGCTGGATGTACATCGCGATGATGGGCCGCGACGGCCTGCGCAAGGCCACCCAGGTCGCGCAGCTCAACGCCAACTACATCGCCAAGCGCCTGGCCCCGCACTTCAAGACCCTCTACACCGGCCGCAACGGCCTGGTGGCACACGAGTGCATCCTGGACGTACGCCCGCTGGAGAAGACCAGCGGCATCGGCGCCGAGGACGTGGCCAAGCGCCTGATCGACTTCGGCTTCCACGCCCCGACCCTGAGCTTCCCGGTGGCCGGCACGCTGATGGTCGAGCCGACCGAGAGCGAGTCGCTGCACGAGCTGGATCGCTTCATCGACGCGATGATCCAGATCCGCGAGGAGATCACCGCGATCGAAGACGGCCGCCTGGACCGCGAGGACAACCCGCTGAAGAACGCGCCGCATACCGCGACCGCCGTGACCGCCAGCGAATGGACCCACGCCTACCCGCGTGAACTGGCTGCGTTCCCGCTGGCCAGCCTGAAGCAGAGCAAGTACTGGCCGCCGGTGGCCCGTGTCGACAACGTGTACGGCGACAAGAACGTGATGTGCGCCTGCATCCCGGTCGATGCCTACAAGGACGATGAAGTCGAGGCGTGATTCCTCGCTGCATCGGTAAACAGAACGGCCCGCGCAAGCGGGCCGTTTTCATAAGCGCGTGTGGACCAAGGTCCACACCCACAAACATCCGATCACGGATCCGGCATCTGCCCCAGGCTCAACTGCCACGACACGCCGAAGCGGTCCTGCACCCAGCCGTAGCGGTTGCTGAAGTCATAGTCGCCTACCGGCATCAACCAATGGCCGCCCTCACCCAGCACGCGTGCGGCACGTTCGAACTGCTCGGCGCCGGAGCACTCCACGAACAGCGAGATCGACGGCGAGAATGTGAAATCGTGCACATCCAGGCTGTCAAAGCACAGGTAATGGGTGCCGCCGAGCAGGAAGATGGCCTGGCGCACCTGCCCGGGCACGCCGGCGCCGGCTCCCTCGGGGTGCCGTTGCAGGGCCAGCAGGCGGAAGTCGGCAAAGGCTTCGGCGTACAGGGCCAGGGCGGCCTCAGCCTGGCCGGTGAACATCAGGAAGGGGCGGCTGCGCAGCATGCGGTACTCCTGGTCGACGGGCCGCGGACGGCCCACACGATCAGGATGGCACGGCGGATGTGCAGCCCCCGTGGTAGTGCCGGCCGCTGGCCGGCAGCTTCAATCACGCCTCGCGCATGCGCCGTGCGATGGCGCTGCTGGTGGCGATCGTGGCGGTCAACGCCACCATCGACAGGAACTGCAGGCGGGTGTGCGACTCGCTCAGCAGCAGGCCGAAGATCAGTGCCAGGATCGCCAGCGCGCAGCAGGTCAGCCACGGGAAGCCGGCCATGCGGAACGGCAGGCGGGTACCCAGGCGATCCGCGCGGCGACGCAGCACCAGCTGCGACACCAGCGACAGCGTCCACACCAGCAGGCAGGTGGAACCGACGATGTTCAGCAGCACCGGCAGCACCCGGTCCGGGAACAGCAGTTCCATCACCGTGGCGGCAAAGCCGAACAGCACGCTGGCCAGCACGGCGATCACCGGCACCTGGCGCGGGTCGGTCCAGCCGAGCACCGCCGGTGCCTCGCGGCGCTGCGCCAGCGAATACATCATGCGCGAGGCGCCGTAGAGGTTGGCATTGAGTGCCGACAGCAGTGCGATCACCGCGATCAGGGTGATGGCCGTACCCGCGCCCGGGATGCGGGCGATATCCAGCACCGCAGCGAACGGCGACTTCAGCGCCTCGCTGGTCCACGGCACCACGGCGATGATCACGCTCAGCGAGCCGATGTAGAACACCAGGATGCGCCAGGCCACGGTGCGGATGGCACGGGCAATGCTGCGCTCGGGATCTTCGGTTTCGGCCGCAGCGACGGCTACGATCTCGGTGCCGCCAAAGGCAAAAACGACAACCAGCAGCGCCGTGCCGATGCCGGCCAGCCCCTTCGGCGCGAAGCCGCCATGCTCGGTGAAGTTGCTCAAGCCCGGCGAGGTGACCTGCGGCAGCCAGCCCATCAGCAGCGCCACACCGATGGCGATGAAGGCCAGGATCGCCACCACCTTGAGGATGGCGAACCAGAATTCGAACTCGCCGAAGTTCTTCACCCCGAGCAGATTGATCGCGGTGAAGAACAGCATGAAGGCCAGCGCCGCCATCGGTACCGGTATCGCCGGCCAGACCGTGGCAAGAAGCCCGGCCGCGCCTACCGCCTCGGCGGCGATCACGATCACCAGCTGCACCCACCACAGCCAGCCCACGGTGGCGCCGGCGGTGGCGCCCATGGCATCAGCGGCATAGACCGAGAACGCGCCACTGGTCGGCTTGGCCGCCGCCATCTCGCCCAGTGCGTTCATCACGATGATCACCAGCGCACCAGCGACCAGATACGACACCAGAACCGCCGGGCCGGCTGCCTGTACACCCACGCCCGAGCCGAGGAACAGGCCGGCGCCGATGGCGCTGCCCAGGCCCATCATGATCAGCTGGCGGGGCTTGAGCGAGTGCCCGAGGCGGGACGGCGAAGCGGTCGGAATCGAGTTGGGCATCGGCAGGGCTGGCGGCGGCTACAGGGGCGACACCTTACCCTGTCCCGTGCCCACGGGGATAGGCACAGCGCAGCAGGCGGCTCAGGCCAGCGCCGGCTCGCCGACGTTGCCACCAATACGGGCCCGGTAGGCGCGCGGCGAGAAACCGGTTTCAGCCTTGAACTTGCGGGTAAAGGCGCTCTGGTCGCTGAAACCGCAGGCCTGGCCGATGCAGGCGATGCTGTCGTCACCGTGCAGCAGGTGCATGGCCATCTGGATCCGCAGCCGGGTCAGCACCTGCTGCGGGGTCATCTGGAACACCTTGCGGAAGCTGCGCTCCAGCTTGGACAGCGAGAAGCCGGTGATGTCCAGCAGGGTCTGCATGCGCACGTTCTCGGCGTAGTGCGCATTGAGGTGGGCCAGGGCCAGCCGCAGCTGCTCGTATTGGGTGCCCAGGCTGTCCTTCTGGCCAAGGTCGCGGGATATGCCGATCAGGCCCTCGATGGCCCCATCGACCACCAGCGGGCGCTTGCAGGTCAGGCACCAGCCCGGTTCGCGGTTGGCGAACAGGTGCAGCTCCATCAGGTTCTCGATCACCTCACCGGACAGCACGCGGGCGTCCTGGTCGACGTAGTCCGCACTGAGGCCGGTCGGGTAGATCTCGGCCGCGGTACGCCCGATCACGTCCTTGCGCGCGCGCAGACCCAGCCGCCGCAGCATGGTCTGGTTGACGTGGGTGTAACGCCCCTGAAGGTCCTTGATGAAGAACAGCACATCCGGGATGGCGTCGAACAGGGCTTCGATGTCGGCGGGCTCGACTCGCATGGGGCAAGCATACCCGAGCCTGCTTTTGCCTGTACGTTCACCTTTGCCGGACCTCGGTTTAACGGGCTCGGTTCCAGTGTCGTGGTTCTCTTTCAGATCCTCCGGAGCCAACGTCAATGGCCGCCAGCAAGCCGACCGGCAAGCGCGCAACCACCCACGCTGAAAACCAACACCGGGGCAACGGTGATGAACTGCACCAGCAGGCCGGGGGCAGCCATCCGGTGATGACCACCGATCAGGGCATCCCGGTGGCGGACAACCAGAACTCCCTGCGGCAGGGAGCTCGGGGGCCCACGCTGCTGGAGGACTTCATCCTGCGCGAGAAGATCACCCACTTCGATCACGAACGCATTCCCGAGCGCATCGTGCACGCACGTGGCAGCGCAGCACATGGCTACTTCGAACTGACCCGATCGCTGAAAGCGCATACCCGCGCGCGCGTCCTGACCGAGGTAGGCGTGAAGACACCCGTGTTCACCCGCTTCTCGACGGTAGCCGGTGGCGCAGGCTCGGTGGACACCCCGCGCGACGTGCGCGGCTTCGCGGTCAAGTTCTATACCAAGGAGGGCAACTGGGACTTGGTCGGCAACAACATCCCGGTGTTCTTCATCCAGGACGCCATGAAATTCCCGGACCTGGTGCACGCGGTGAAGATGGAACCGGACCGTGCCTTCCCGCAGGCGGCCACGGCCCACGACACCTTCTGGGATTTCATCTCGCTCATGCCCGAGTCGATGCACATGATCATGTGGGCAATGAGCGACCGTGCCATTCCGCGTTCGCTGCGAATGATCGAAGGCTTCGGCGTGCACAGCTTCCGCCTGCTGAACGAGGCAGGTGAGTCGACCTTCGTCAAGTTCCACTGGCGGCCGAAGCTGGGCATCCAGTCAACGGTCTGGGACGAAGCGCTGAAGCTGCAGTCGGCCGACAATGACTTCCATCGCCGTGACCTGTTCGAGGCCATCCAGCGCGGTGACTTCCCGGAATGGGAGCTGGCAGTGCAGCTGTTTACGGAAGAAGAGGCCGACGCATTCCCGTTCGATCATCTGGACCCGACCAAGATCATTCCCGAATCACTGGTGCCGTTGCAGGTCATCGGCCGCATGGTGCTGGACCGCTGGCCGGACAACTTCTTCGCCGAGACCGAGCAGGTGGCGTTCTGCCCGGCCAACGTGCCGCCCGGCATTGACTTCAGCAACGACCCGCTGCTGCAGGGGCGCCTGTTCTCCTATCTGGACACCCAGCTGCTGCGCCTGGGCGGCCCCAACTTCCACCAGATCCCGGTGAATGCTCCGAAGTGCCCGTTTTCCAATCATCAGCGCGACGGGCACATGCAGATGCAGGTGCCCAAGGGCCGGGTGGCCTACGATCCCAGCTCGCTGCAGGAAGACACACCGCGCGAGGCCTCAAGCGGATTCCGCAGTCACGCCAGCACGGACGATGGCCGCAAGGGCCGCATCCGCGCGGAGAGCTTTGCCGACCACTACAGCCAGGCCCGCATGTTCTTCCGTAGCCTTGAAAAGCCGGAACAGGCCCATCTGGCATCGGCGCTGGTGTTCGAGTTGTCCAAGGTGGAAACGCTGAAGGTGCGGGTGCGTACCCTCAGCCACCTGCGCAATATCGACGACTCACTGGCACAGCGCGTGGCCGACGGGTTGGCGTTGCCTGCACTGCCCGACCCCGCGCCGACTGCCACCCCGGTGCGGGACATGCCCCCCGCTCCCGAGGTGCGAGTGATCGGGCGCAACAAGCCTACCCTGCAGGGTCGCTGCATCGGCATCCTGTTCGATGAAGGCTCCGACGCTCGCATCATTGCCAGCCTGAGCAAAGCAGCCAGGAAAGCAGGTGCAGACGTGAAGCTGGTCGCCCCCAAAGTGGGTGGCGCCACGCTCAGCGATGGCGCCTTGCAGGCGGCGGATGGGCAGCTGGCGGGCACCCCCTCGGCCGTGTTCGATGCGGTGGCCGCAGTGCTCAGCCCGGAGGCCGCGAAGGCTTTGTCGAAAGAGAGTGCAGCCATCGAATTCGTCAGCCAGGCGTGGGCGCACCTGAAGGCCATTGCCAGCGATGCCGGCGGCCATGCGCTGCTGAAGGCAGCAAGGGTCGGCAACGATGCCGGCATCGTCGAAGCGGAAGATGCCAAGGCCTTCCTGGCGGTCGCCGCCACCCGCCAATGGGCGCGTGAACCCAAGCTGCGCCTGCTGGCCTGACTACAACGACAGGAGAACCGTCATGCCCCGTGGTGACAAATCCGCATATACCGACAAACAGAAGCGCCAGGCCGAGCACATCGAGGAAAGCGAGCGCGAGCGCGGTGCCGGCGAAGGCACGGCCGAGCGTATTGCCTGGGCTACCGTGAACAAGCAGGATGGCGGCGGCAAGCGTAGCGGCAGCGCACGCAAGGGTACGAAGAAGGCGACCCGCAAGACCGCTGCCAAGAAGGCGCCTGCCAGGAAGTCCGCTACAAAGAAGGCCACACCCAAGACGGCAGCGAAGAAGGCACCTGCGAAGAAGGCGGCGGCTAAGAAGGCACCGGCTCGCAAGACAGCCACAAAGAAGACGACAAAGAAGACGGTGGCCAAGAAGGCCAGCACTCCCGCCTCGCGTAGTGCTGCCGCGAAGAAGGCAGCGAAGACCCGTGCGGCAAAGAAGACCGTGCGCAGGGTGGCAGCGAAGAAGGCAGCACGTACCCGCGCGCGCGGCTGAGCCCTTCGATCAGGGCGACAGCGTCCTCATCCACGCGGCAACTTCGGCTGCAGCTGCGTCGGCGCGCGCCTGGAGTAGCAGATGCGGCCCTTCCAGCGAAACATGACGAGCATCCGGCAAAAGGGCCTGCAGCTCTGCCACGCTGGGCGGCCACAGCAGGCGGTCATGGCACGCGTGCAGGCACAGCGTCGGCACTTCGATTGCCGACAGCAATGCGCGTACGTCGACCCGCAGGGTCGCTGCGGCGCGTTGCCGCAACGTGATCGCCGGAATCTGGACCAACGCATCGCGCAGCATCGACATGTGCTCGCGGGTGCGCCACCGCCCCAGCAGCAGGCGCGCCAGCAACGCCACGGGAGGCAGAGGCCAAGCCGGCGACAGCAGGGCTGCGCTGGCTGCCGGCAATGGCACCGGCCGACGCGCAAAGGTCGAGGCAAGCACCAGTCCGCGCAGCCCGGTAGGGTGTCGCGTGGCCAGTTCAACTGCCAACGGGCCCGAGAAGGACTCGGCAAGCAGGATGAAGGGATGGCCGGGCAGCTGCGACCACAGCCGTTGGGCTAGCGTGGCGTGATCCTGCCCTCCCTGCGCAGGTAGCGTAGTCGCCTGCGTCGTCAGCCCATGAGCCTGAAGTGCTGACAGAAACGGGGTGGACAGGCTGCCGGAGCCATCCAGGCCGGGCAGCATCAGCACGTGCTGCGGCGCAGCCGATGCTGAATCACAGCCCGGCTTTTCCTCGCTCCCGATTCCCATGTCACCTCCTTTGCTGACAAGCATCACCCACATCGGCATGCAACGGAACCTCTGCTCCGGCTCTCCGGCTGCTTTGCCGGTCAAGGTTGAGCAATACTGCCCGCTCTGCCGCGGAACGCGGCTGCCAAGGAGAGCCGTTGGTGCGATGGACCTACGCGCTGGCCATGATGGCCATGATGGCCATGATGCTGCCACTGAACAGCTCCGCCAGCGATGGTTGGATAAACGGGGACGGCAAGGCGATGCCGGAGACCGGTGCTATGAAATCCAGCGGTGGCTTTGCTGCATCGCTGCTGGTTACCTCCGATGCCGACTGGCAGGCCAAGTGGGAAACCCCACCGGAGACCACTCCCGGTTTTACCGAGGCCAACGAAGTCCACCTGGGCGGTGAATTGTTCTTGCTGACATTCCTGTCCAACCCGCAACTGGACGAGAACCGCGTACCCAAGGTGCACTGCGATCTGCGCATGCTACGTCCGGACGGCAGTACCAGTATCGACGAACCCGATGTTCCCTGTTTCACCACTGCCCTGCCCGGCCCGCCAACCCTGTTGTACATGGCCAACCTGCACCTGAAGTTCGTCGCCGAGGCCAGTGATCCGAAAGGCACATGGACTGCGCAGGTGGTGGTCAGGGATCTGCTGCGGAATGTGAGCCTGCCTCTGCAGGCTCGCTTCGACGTCCGTTGAACGGAGGCATGCGAATGAAGATGCGGCGATTACTGAGCTGGACCGGTCTTGCGCTTTGCGTGGTCTACCTGCTGTTGACCGCATGGCTGGTTCACGGCGCGCAGTCGGACGCGGACCCGAAGGGCACCTATATCCTGATGGCGCTCCCCATCACCCTACAGTCCGCCGCACTCGATGCCATCGGCGCAGGCAGCCTGCTGTACGGCAAACCCTGGTCGACCGCGTATGCAGTGCTGCTTCCGCCAACACTGCTGTTGCTGTACGCAGCCGGCTGGCTGATCGAACGCGCCGCGCGCGGGCGCTAGCCAGCGGCACGGACCGGTTGCGCGCATCGACGCCCTGCACGCGGGAGCGCATGCAGGGCGCCATCCAACATCCAGTCGCAGGTTGCTTACGCCGCCTGCGCAGGCATGATGGGCATGCGCGCGCCCTGCTCCACCTTGAACACCGAAACTGACGTGGTCAGCGCATGCGCCTGTTCTTCCAGCGCGCGGCTCGCCGCGGTGGCTTCTTCCACCAGCGCAGCGTTCTGCTGGGTCACCTGGTCCATCTGCACCACCACCTGGTTGACCTGCTCGATACCGGCGGCCTGTTCCTTGCTTGCCGCTGCGATGTCGCTCATCAGCTGGGTGGTGCGCGAACTTGCCTGGGCTACGCGGGCGATCGCGGCTTCCGATTCAACGGTCACTGCCAGGCCGCTCTTCACCTTGGCAGCGGCATCTTCGATCAGTTCCTTGATCTCCTTGGCGGCGACACCGGCACGCTGCGCGAGCGTCCGCACTTCACTGGCGACCACGGCGAATCCACGCCCCTGCTCACCTGCACGCGCCGCTTCCACCGCAGCATTCAGCGCCAGGATGTTGGTCTGGAACGCGATGCCATCGATCACCGTCGAAATTTCCGAGATGCGTGCCGAGGACTGGTCGATCTCACCCATGACCGAGGCCATCTGTGCCATCGCCTGCTCGGTCTCGCGCACGGCGGCACCGGCCGCATGCGCTTCACTGTCGGCCTGACGCGCCAGCTCGGCGTTCTGGCGCACGGTGGAGGTCAGTTCCTCCATCGATGCGGCCGCTTCTTCCAGATTGGCTGCCTGCTGCTCGGTACGGCGCGACAGGTCGTTGTTGCCGGCGGCCAGTTCCTGCGCCGCGTTGTTGATGCTGTCGGCAGCCACCTGGATGCCATGCACGATGCCGGTCAGCTGTGCGGTGGTGGTGTTGGCATCGTCGCGCATGCGTGCGAACACGCCGTCGTACTCGCCGTCCATGCGTGCGGTCAGGTCGCCGTGCGAGATCGCGCGCAGCACGTCGGAGACATCGGCGATGCTGGCCTGTGAACTGGCCATCATGCCGTTGAGATGTTCGACCATCGCCTTGAACTGGTACTGGAACGCAGCGGCATCACCACGCATGCTGAAATCACCGGCGCGTGCGGCGCGGGCCAATTCATCGATCTGCGCGTTGATCGCCATCAGGCTCTGCTTCACCGCGGCCAGGGTACGGGTCAGCGTGCCCTTCTCGCCCGGGTAGTCGGGCAGGTCACGGCTGAGGTCGCCGATGGCGTAGCGCTGCATCACCTCGGCCATCAGCAGTTCCACCTGCACGTGCGATTCGACCAAGCTGTTGGTGGCCTGCACCATGCGACCGAAGTCACCGGGGAACGCCGTGACGTCCATGCGATAGCGGATCGCGCCCGCCTCATGCTGCTCAGCCATCTGCAGCTGTGCGCCGATCGCCGCCTGCACGCTCTGCCGCACGCTGGCCATCGCCTCGCCCAGCTGGGTCAGTTCGTCACGGCCGCCAAGGCGGAACTCCTGGTCCAATTGTCCCTTGGACAGGCGCTCGGCCAGGTTCACCGCGCGGGCCAGCGGACCGGTCAGGCTGCGGCCGATCATCACCGAGGCACCGATGCCCACCAGCAGCGCGACGCCGCCCAGCACCAGCAGCTGCAGCAGGCTGCGCTCACCCAGGCGGATCGCCTCGGCGGCTGCCTCACGGCTTTCCTTCTCTTCGAAGTCCACGCCATCGGACAGCGCCTTGTTCCAGCCATTGGCCGCTTCCTGCACCGGGCCCAGGGTCAGCGCCACGGCGCCCGGGTAGTCGCCATGCTCCATCAGTTCGCTGGTCTGCTTGTTGAGTGGACGCGCAATGGCACGCTTGGCGGCGATGGTTTCCGCGATGGCCTTGCCGTCGGCGTCGCTGGGCAGCGCCTGGTAGGCGGTCCAGCTGGCCTCGTAGCGCTTGACCAGGTCGGCAATGCGCTTCTCGTCGCTGCCACGGTCTTCGCCCTGGCGAATCAGCATTTCGCGGCGCACGACCATCATCTGGTTGTTGGCATCGAGCATCTGCGACAGCAGCCGCACCTTGGCCACGCTGACGTCGACCACCTGCTGCATCGCGCGCTTCTGCACGACACTGGCGGTGGCGCCGGTGGCCACCACGGCGGCAACCAGCAGCAGCAACAGGCCAAAGCCCAGCCCAAGACGCCAGGCAACCCTGACGTTCCTCAAGTAGTTCATGGGGGTATCCAAAACGGGGGGATGCGCCCTTATCGGCGGCCCGGCAGGCAATCTTGATCGCCGTCCGTCGACGGCGTCGGCCACCGTTCACCTTGGTGAGCCCCCTGCGCAGCAGCACCTGCGCGCTGGACACGGCTGCAATACCCATGGCTGCTCATGCGGGCATCAGATCCCTTTCACGGTGGCTCGGCGGCTGCTGCGGGCAAGGTGGTGGCGTGACCTGCTGGAGATCCCAATGCCCTTGCCCGTGTCCCGATCCACCCTGCTCGCTCTCTCGCTGCTGGCGTCGCCAGCCTTCGCGCAGGCGCCGCCGCCCCACTTGCCCGCACCCATTGCCGAAACGGCCGGACCGGACACCGCACCCCACTCCGCGCTGCACGCCCAGGTGCTGCTGGATCGCGCGAGCTTCTCCCCTGGCCAGATCGATGGCGAAGTGGGCAGCAACCAGCGACGCGCGGTGTCGGGTTTCCAGGCAGCGCATGGGCTGGACGTAACGGGTGAACTGGACGACGCCACCTGGAAGGCCCTGCAGGCCGATACCGTTGGGCCGCTGGCCAGCTACACGCTGACTGCTGAGGATGTTGCCGGTCCGTTCCAGGCCACTCCGAAAGGGCCCGCCGCCCAGGCCAAGCTCACATCGCTGGGCTACGGCAGTGTGGAAGAAGCCCTCGGCGAGCGCTTCCATGCCTCCCCTGAGCTGATGAAAGTGCTCAATCCCGGCGTGGACCTGACCAAGGCTGGCAGCCGCATCCAGGTACCCAACATCGCACTGGCCGCATTGCCGAAGGCGGCGAAGATCGTGGTCGACAAATCCGACTCCACGCTGCAGCTGCTGGATGCGCAGGGCAAGGTGATCGCACAGGTCCCGGTGTCGTCGGGCAGCCAGCACGACCCGTTACCGATCGGCGAATGGAAGATCCTGGGCGTTTACCGCGACCCGCCGTTCCACTACAACCCGAAACTGTTCTGGGATGCCCGCAAGGGCGAAAAGAAGGCCACCCTGCCACCGGGTCCGAACAATCCGGTCGGGCGGGTCTGGATCGATCTGTCCAAGCCGCATTACGGCCTGCATGGCACGCCCGAACCCGGCCATGTGGGCAAGACCGAATCGCATGGCTGCGTGCGCATGACCAACTGGGATGCGCAGCGCGTGGCCGATGCCGTGGATACCTCGGTACCCGTGGTGATGCAGGAGTGAGCCGATGCGCCTTTCGCAACTGATCGTGCTGGGCGTTCTGCTGGGGCTGGGTGCAGGCTGGTGGCTGCACCGCGATGCGGGTGATCCGGTACCCGCCCCGCTGCCGCAAGCGCAATCGGCACTGGCAGCGGCGCCGGCGAAGGAATCTGTAGCGACACCCGCAACAGCCCCACCCGCCAACACCGCGCCGTCGGCCGCGCAGACTGCGGATGCACCATCCGGTCTGCTGCTGCCGGTGCAGGGTATCCATGCGTCCCAGCTGCGCGATACGTTCACCGATGCCCGCAGCGAAGGACGCGTACACGATGCGATCGACATCATGGCCGATACCGGTACGCCGGTCCTGGCGGTGGCCGATGGAACGGTGGAAAAACTGTTCGACAGCGAGCGCGGCGGCTTGACGATTTACCAGTTCGAGCCCAGCGGGCGCTGGTGCTACTACTACGCGCATCTGCAGCGCTACGCCGATGGCCTGGCGGAAAAACAGGTGATCAAACGCGGGGATGTGATCGGTTACGTGGGCAGCACAGGCAATGCCAGTGCCGACGCGCCGCACCTGCATTTCGAAGTACACATGCTCGGACCGGAAAAACAGTGGTGGAAGGGAGAGTCGATCAACCCCTATCCCCTGCTGAAGTCGGCGGCACTGACGCCCGGCGCTGCCAGCGCCTCAACACCAGAGTAAAGACAGCCAACGCAGCCCCTGGAATCAGCAGGAACAGCGCCGCCATCTTCCAGAAGAAGAACGGCCACAGCCAGATGTAATCCAGGTCGGTCAGCTTCAGCAGGTCCAGCGGTGGCTGCAGCTCGATGTCTGCCGCGTGCCCGGCCAGCGCCGGGTCCACCTCCAGCACGGTGACCCGTAGCCATGAGCGGCCGCGTGGCAATGCGTCGCCGCGGCCATAGCCAAAGTAGAACGCCGTAAGGCCGCTGGACTCAACCGAAGCCAGCGCGCGATTGATGCCCTGCCCGGCCACTCCCGAACGCTCCCCTGCGCGGAAGTCTCTCTGATCGGTCGGAGTTTCGATGTGCAGCAGCACCTCGGGGTCAGCCTCTGTACCGTCCGCGGCATAGCGCAGGCGCAACCGCAGTTGGTCATCGATAAGGCGGTAGACGGTGATCTGGGCGGTTGCGCCAGGACTCAGCACCAGCGGCACCGTCTGCGTGCGCGACGCCAGGGCATTGGCGGCCGCACCCAGCAGCAGTACCAGGCAGGCGATGCCCCACAGGCTCCACATCACCCACAGGGTGATCCGCACCACCGTTACGCCCTTCACGCTGACATCCGGGTCATCACGTCATTTCCCTGCTGGCCGTGCCGACACAGTAACGAAAAAGCCCCGCTTTCGCGGGGCTCTTACTGTCACCTACGCCGGGCAGCGCCCGGCGCTACCTCAGGCGAACGGATCCTGCAGGACCATGGTGTGGTCGCGGTCCGGGCCGGTGGAGACGATGCTGATCGGGCAACCGGCCAGCTCTTCCAGCGAACGCAGGTAGGCACGTGCGGCCGGCGGCAGGTCGTCCCAGTTGGTGATGCCGTGGGTGTTCTCGCTCCAGCCCGGGAACTCCAGGTACACCGGGGTGCAGTCTTCCCAGCCCTGCGCGTCCAGCGGCGCGTACTCGGTGCGCTTGCCGTTGTATTCGTACGCGATGCAGACCTTCAGCTTTTCCATGCCATCCAGCACGTCCAGCTTGGTGATGCACAGGCCGCTGATGCCGTTGATGGCCACGGCGCGCTTCAGCGCGACGATGTCCATCCAGCCGCAGCGACGCGGACGGCCGGTCGAGGCACCGTACTCGGCGCCGCGGTCACGGATGCCCTGGCCGACTTCGTCGTCCAGTTCGGTCGGGAACGGGCCGCCGCCGACGCGGGTGGCGTAGGCCTTGGCGATGCCCAGCACGTAGTCGATCGAATCGGCGCCGACGCCGGAACCGGCCAGTGCACCACCGACGGTGGTGTTGGAGCTGGTGACGTACGGGTAGGTGCCGTGGTCGATGTCCAGCAGCGCACCCTGCGCGCCTTCGAACAGCACGCGCTTACCCTGCTTGCGCAGGTCGTGCAGGATGCCGGCCACGTCGGACTTCATCGGCTGCACGTATTCGCCGAAGGCCAGCGCTTCGTCGAAGGTCTTCTGGAAATCGACCGCATCGGTGTTCAGATACTTGGTCAGCACGAAGTTGTGGTAATCCAGCGCGGTGCGCAGCAGTTCTTCCAGCTGCTTCGGGTAATGCAGGTCGGCGATGCGGATGCCGCGACGCGCCACCTTGTCTTCGTAGGCCGGGCCGATGCCACGGCCGGTGGTGCCGATCGCCTTGCCGCCGGCAGCGCGCTCGCGCGCCTGGTCCAGGGCGATGTGGTACGGCATGATCAGCGGCGCGGCCGGGGAGATCTTCAGGCGCGAACGCACTTCCACGCCGGAGGCTTCCAGCTCGGCGATTTCCTTCTGCAGCGCGGCCGGCGAGATCACCACGCCGTTGCCGATCAGGCACAGCGCATCGTCACGCAGGATGCCCGACGGGATCAGGTGCAGGACGGTCTTCTTACCGTTGATGACCAGGGTGTGGCCGGCGTTGTGGCCGCCCTGGAAGCGCACGACGGCGCCGATTTCCTCAGTGAGCAGATCGACGATCTTGCCCTTGCCTTCATCGCCCCACTGGGCACCCAACACTACGACAGACTGACCCATGACGGGCTCCTCATATGTTGCGGCCATCGGGGCCGCGGACGGTTGAACCGTGGCGGGGCTGGCCAGCACCTGGAGGGCGGCTCCAAACGGGGAGCAGCCGGCGATGGAAGGCCCAGACACGGAAAAAGCCGAACGGGGAGGCCCGTCCGGCTTTTGTGCATTATCCGGGTTTCCGGGGTCGGGTGCCACCTTTCCGACGGACGGCTTCACCGGCCGGTCAGCCGCCCCGCCCGGTCGTGCCGGCCGTTGGCCGGCAATGCCAACCAAGGTTGGCATCTGCCAGAGCCGGACCACGCATGTGCCGGTCGGTCAGGCGCCTCCCGGTAGTGCCGGCCGCTGGCCGGCAATGCCAACCAAGGTTGGCATCTACCAGAGCCGGGCCACGCATGTGAACGCAGGCGGCCGCTGGTGGGCAATCCCAGGTTGCCGGCCAGCGGCCGGCACTACCCTTTCAATGCCGCGCCCACCACAGCAGGCTCAGGCCGGCCAGCAGCACCAGCCCGCCAAAGCTGCGCAGGGCTGGGCTGGGCAGGTCCAGCAGGCGCTCGGCCATGCGCTTCCAGGCGAACGGGGCGACGAACAGGAACAGGCCTTCCAGCACCGCCACCAGGCAGACGGCGGCGAACAGATCTTTCATGGGGGACTCCGGAAAAAGCACGGGGCCCGGCATCTGGCCGGGCCCCGTGGGGTACTGCCCTGCGACCTCAGCGGTCGTTCTTCAGGTACTGCAGGAACGGGTCGTTCTTGTCGAGCACGATCACGCCGTTGCCGTCGGTCATGGAGCCACGGTAGGCCTCCAGGCTGCGGTAGAACGCATAGAACGACGGGTCGGCCGAGCCGGCCTTGCCGTAGATGCGCGCCGCATCGGCGTCGCCTTCACCGCGCAGGCGCTGTGCATCACGCTCGGCCTCAGCGATCAGCACGGTGCTGTCACGGTCGGCCTGGGCGCGGATGGTCAGCGACTGCTCCTCGCCCTCCGCACGCAGCTTGGCCGCTTCCTGCTTGCGCTGGGCGCGCATGCGCTCGTACACGTCATTGATCACCTGGCTGTCGGTGGGCAGGTCCACCTGCTTGATGCGCAGGTCGATCATCTGCATGCCGAGGCCCGCCACCGCTTCGTTGATCCCCTTCAGCTGCTCGGCGATCAGCTCGCTGCGGTCGCCGGAGACCAGCTGCTGCAGGGTGCGCGAGTTGATCTGGTTGCGCAGCGAGTCGGTGATGATCGGTGCCAGGCGGGCGTTGGCGATGCGCGGATCGCCACCGGTGGCACGGAAGTAGTCACCCACGTTGGAGATGTAGCCGATGGCGAAGAAGTCGACGCTGACGTCCTTCTGCTCGGCGGTGAAGTAACGCGCCGGGGCGGTGTCGAGCACCTGGAAGCGGCGGTCGAAGACCTTCACCGTTTCCACCACCGGCACCTTGAAGTGCAGGCCCGGCTTGATGTCCGAACGCACCACCTTGCCCAGGTTCAGGACCATGGCGGTCTGGTCCTCACGGACCACGTACACCGAGCCGAGCAGGCCCAGCACCACCGCCACGATCACGGCGATCCAGATAGGACTCTTCATCGGCTGCCCTCCTCACGGCCGCTCGGTCGCCCGGTCGGGCGGCCCACCGGCCGGCCCGGATCACGGGAAGCTTCCGCCGCTGCACCCGGCAGCGACGGCATCACCACCTCCGGATTGGTCACTCCCGGCGGCGCCGAGGTGGTGGGACGGGTATCGCCGGTCATCGGCACGTAGATCAGCTGGCGGCCATCGCCACCGATCACCTTGCGGTTCTCGCTCAGCACCTGCTGCACGGTCTCCAGCCACAGGCGCTTGCGGGTTACTTCCGGGGCGTCCTTGTACTGGGCCTGCAACAGGCTGAAGCGCTGCGCGTCACCCTCGGCCTTGGACACCACGGCCTGCTTGTAGCCTTCGGCGGTGGTACGGGCGCGCGAGGCCTGGCCTCGGGCTTCCGGCACGACCTTGGCGGCGTAGGCCTGGGCTTCGTTGATCAGGCGTTCCTTGACCTGCTGCGCACCGTTGACCTCGTCGAAGGCCGGCTTCACTTCTTCCGGCGGACGGGCGTCCTGCAGGGTCAGGCCGGTCACGGTCAGGCCGGTCTTGAACGCCTTCAGCAGTGCCTGCAGGCGCTCCTCGGCGGCCACGGCCAGCGGGCCACGGTTGTTCAGTACCGCGTTGAGGTCGGCACGGCCGACTTCCTCGCGCACCGCGCTCTGCGCCGACTGCTCCAGCACCTGGTTGGCATCGACCGTGCCGAACAGGTACTGCTGCGGGTCGTCGATGCGGTACTGGACGTTCAGCGAGACGTTGACGATGTTCTCGTCGCGGGTCAGCACCGGCACCTGGATCGAGAAGGTCTTGATCTCGGTGGCATTGACCTTGGTGACCGATTCGATCGGCCACGGCAGCTTGAAGTTCGGGCCGGGCTGCAGGATGCGCGAGAACTGGCCGAAGCGCAGCACCACGCCACGCTGCTGTTCGCCGATCAGCTGGAAGCTGGAGAACAGCACCAGCAACACGACAGCCGCCACCACCCAACGCATGATGCCACCGTCGAACAGGTCCTTCAGCGGCCCGGGCAGTCCGCCCCAGCCACCACCATTGCCACCGCCGCGCGACCCGAAGGGCCCGCGTCGATTGTCCTCGGGGCCTTGTCCGCCCTTGTTGCCGCCGGGTGTATTCCAGGCCATGCACGCTCCATCAAGATTTGGGCTGCGGCGCGGGCCCTTCCCGCACCACCAGCCGTGAAACCATCACCGATCATACAAGATGGGGCGGATCGGCAGGATCGAAAGGGGGGCAACGGGGTAAGGTGGCGTTTTCCTCGAAGTCAGGCAACGCCGATGGCCCCCACCACCCCGTTCACCGCCTTCCGCATCGAAAACGACGCCGCCGGCTACCGCAGCGGCCTGGCCCAGCTCAATGTCGACGACCTCAACCCCGGCCAGGTACTGATCCGCGCCCACTGGTCTTCGGTCAACTACAAGGACGCGCTGGCGGGCACCGGCAAGGGCAGGATCCTGCGCCGCTTCCCGCTGGTCGGCGGAATCGATGTGGCCGGCACCGTGGTGGCATCCACCGACCCGGCCTGGCGTGAAGGCGATGCGGTACTGGCCACCGGCTGCGGCCTCAGCGAAACCCGCGACGGCGGCTACAGCCAGTATGTGCGGCTGGAATCGAGCGCGGTGATCGCGCTGCCGGCCGGGCTGAGTGCCCGCGAGGCAATGGTGCTGGGCACCGCCGGCTTCACGGCGGCGCTGGCGCTGCTGCGCCTGCAGGACAACCGGCAGACCCCGGAGCTCGGCCCGCTGGCGGTCACCGGCGCCAGCGGCGGTGTGGGCGCGCTGGCGCTGTCCATCTTCAGCCGTGCCGGCTACACGGTGCACGCGGTCAGTGGCAAGCCGGAGCAGTCCGACTTCCTGCACGGCATCGGTGCCGCCGAGGTGCTGCCACGCTCGGCGTTGGCCGATACCGGCCCACTGCAGTCGGCCCGCTTCGGCGGGGGCCTCGACAATGCCGGAGGCGACATGCTTGCCAGCCTGCTGGCACAGACGGTGCCCTACGGCAGCGTGGTCAGTGCCGGCCTGGCAGCCAGCCCGACGCTGGACATGACGGTGATGCCGTTCATCCTGCGCGGCGTGTCACTGCTGGGCGTGTCCTCGGCCAATGCACCGCGCGGGCTGCGCGAAGAAGTGTGGTCGCGGCTGGGCAGTGACTGGAAGCCGCAGCAGCTGGACCGCATCTGCACCGCCGAAGTCGGCCTCGATGGCCTTCCTGCCGTGTTCGAACGGATGCTGGCGGGCGGTTCGCTGGGCCGCACCGTGGTGCGGATCGACTGAACGTCGCAGGCAGGCGACGGACGGCAGATGCGCCCCTCCCGCCAGTAATGGGCCCGCACTACACTGCGGGCATTACATGGGGAACAACATGGCACGCATTCTGATCGTCGACGACTCACCGTCGCAGCTGTTGGGGATACAGCGCATCGTCGAGAAGCTCGGGCACCAGATCCTGACCGCCACCGATGGCGCCGCCGGGGTCGAAACCGCCAAGACCGAGCTGCCCGACCTGGTCCTGATGGACGTGGTGATGCCCAACCTCAATGGCTTCCAGGCCACCCGCACCCTCGCCCGCGACGAGGCGACCCGGCATATCCCGGTGATCCTGGTGACCACCAAGGACCAGGACACCGACCGCATGTGGGGCATGCGCCAGGGCGCCAAGGCCTACATCACCAAGCCGTTCTCGGAAGACGAACTGTCCGAGGTGCTGGAACGGGTGTTCGCCGGCCAGGGCTGAGACACGCGCGGTAGTGGGGGGGGGGGGGGGGGGCCCCCCCCCCACCCCCCCCCCCACCCAAAAAAAACAAGACCA
>NZ_JBDJKU010000056.1:0-26509 GCF_039673015.1 Stenotrophomonas sp. TWI1409 | reverse complement strand
TTTTGGGGGTCCCTCCCCGTTCCCCCCCTCAAACCGTTACGCCCCCCAAGGCCGTTCCATCAGATCGCAGAAAACTGTCGAAGGCGGGGTGGGTCCGGTTGCGGGGGCGTGAGCGCCATGGATGGCGCGACCGAGCCTACAGGGATGTATTTACGGCGTCCCCCGCAACCGGACCCACCCCGCCAACCCACGGATAGCCAGCTTCTGCTGTTGCTGTTGCTGTTGCTGTTGCTGTCGAGGCTGCCGGCCAGCGGCCGGCACTACCGCGGGTGCAGGGCTGCAAGCCCTGCCGAACAACCCTCAACCCTCGCAGTTGGCGAACACGTCGCGGTCGCGCTCGTACAGCGAGGTCTTCACCTGCATCAGGCCCAGCACCGACGGGAACAGGTTGTCGTGGTCGGTGTAGGCCGCTGAACGCTTGCGCACGCACTGCAGGTCCAGCCCGCGGCTGCTGGCGAAGCCCTGCGAGAACCACATCGTCATCGGTACCCGGGTCTGCTCGGCCGGGGCGATGGCGTAGGGCACGCCATGCAGGAACAGGCCCTTCTCGCCCAGCGACTCGCCGTGGTCGGACAGGTAGATCATCGCCGTGTCGTAGTCCTGCATGCCCTGCAGCGTGCCGATGGTCTTGGTCAGGAAGTGATCGGTGTACAGCACGGCGTTGTCGTAACTGTTGGTGATCTCTTCGCGCGAGCAGCGGCCGATGTCGCGGGTATCGCAGGTGGGGGTGAAGCGGCGGAACGCGGGCGGGTAGCGCTCGAAGTAGGCCGGGCCGTGGTTGCCCAGCTGGTGCAGCACCACCACCCGGTCGCCCGGCTTTGCACGCACCTGGGTGGCCAGGTCCTGCAGCAGGATTTCATCCATGCAGCGGCCGTCAGCGCACAGGCCCGGGGTGGTCGCATCGGACAATGACTGGAAGTCCAGGCCTTCGCACACGCCCTTGCAGCCAGACTGGTTGTCACGCCACAGCGGTGCGATGCCGGCACGGTTCAATACGTGCAGCAGCGACTGGTGCGCGCGGATCTTCTTCTCGTCGTAGTCGTGCCTGCCCCATGGCGAGAACAGGCACGGCAGTGAAACCTCGGTGCTGGTGCCGCACGAGTGCATGTCCGGGAAATTGATCACGCTGGCCTGGGCCAGTTCCGGGGTGGTGTTGCGGCCACCGTTGAGCCCCCAGTTCTGCGCGCGCACGGTCTCGCCCATGACGATCACCAGCAGGCGCGGCTTGCTGGCCGGCGCGCGCGGGGTGGCCTTGGCATCGGTACCGATCGGCAGCTTCGGTGCGCGCTGTACCGGGTTGTCGCCACGCAGTGCACGCGGCACGCCCAGCAGCACATTGGCCGGGGTGGCGAGGTAACGCACTTCGCGCTGGTTGCGCATCAGTGCCGAGACATCCTGGAACGAGATCAATGCGCCGCCCACCGCGGTCACTGCCGCCACGACCAGGAAGCCGACGCGCCAGAGCAGGCTGCGGCCCCAGCTGCGGCGGCGCAGCTGCACGCGCCACAGCACCGCCATCGGCAGCACTGCCAGCAACAGCACCGGCCACACCAGCGATATGGTCATCAGCTCGCGGCTTTCCTTGGGATCGGTCGCCAGCACGTTGCGCAGCATGTCCGCATCCAGGTAGATGTGGTAACGGCTCATGTAATGCGCAGCGAATGCGGTCACCAGCAGCAACAGGCTGATCACCACCTTGGCGTTCCAGCGCCAGACCAGGATGCCCAGCAGCACGCCGTGCGCACCGAGCAGCAACAGCAGCAGCGACAGCGCGTAGCGCAGGCTGCTCGGATGGCTGGCCATCGCGCTGTGCCAGAACAGGCCATTGCCTGCCACCGCGAAGAACAGGCTGGTCAGTGCGATCAGTGCTTCGGTGGACAGCTGCGGCCGCCAGCGGCGAAGGTTCGCCAACGCGGGAAGGCGGGTGGGGCGTTGGACCGATGCATTCATGCGTTTGCCTCCTGGCGGTGGGGACGGTCCAGCTGACGGCGGGCCAGGACGCGTTTGACGATCAGATACAGGCCCAGCGAAATCAGCCAGCAGATCAACGCAGTAGCAACGTCATGCGAAAGGAAATGCGCGCCCCGCAGTTGCTGGCTCACGCCGAATACCAGGCCGGTGCCAAGGCCGATCCACAACCCGGCCCAGCGCCATGAAGGGCGCCACAGCAAGGCGAAAAAGTACAGGGACAACCATGCATAACCCGCGCTGGCGTGGCCGGCCGGGAAGCAGGCCTGCGCGGCCATGCCTGCGGGGCGTGCCGTGAAAAGCCCGATGAACGGCTGGTGGCCGCCGTAGCGCAGCAGGTCCCAGGGGCATTCCATCGGCACCAGCGACTTCAGCAGGGAGATCACACCGGTGCCCAGGGCCATGGCGATTACGACATAAAGCAGCGCCCACCGCAGGGTGTGATCGCGACCCTTACGCCAGTGGTGGAAGCACAGCAGGATCGCCACGAGCGCAGCAGCCGTGCTCAGCCACTTGCCGGCCTTGTGCACCACCGTGCGGGTGACCCAGGCGTCCTGCAGCGCCCAATGGCCACCCTCAAGGCGGAACAGGTGATCGGCCACCCATTGGTCGCCGCCGAAACCCATCAGCAGCGTAAACACGGGCAGACCGATTGCGACAGGCAGCCAGAGGTGAGTTACGGCGAATTTTGACGCCAGTGGCGATGTCGCAAGCGGCGCTACCGAATCAAGGGGACGGACGGGCATGCTGGGAAAGGGCGGGTCGGGAATCCGCGGCCATGCTCGTCACCTGGATGTCGGAGAAGGGTCGGACGCTCGTTCGTGCCGGGTTAATGCTTGCCCGGCACGGGTCAGCGTTCAGTCTTCTTCAGCGGTCGCGCCGGCCCGTTCGGCGTGGCATTCCGCGTCCCACGCGGTACCGGGAAGCAGTTGCCAGCGATTCCTGTTGGCAATACCGATATCGATCACCTTGCTCGGGTCCACGCACGGGCTCATCGCATCGTCCAGCACCAGCAGCCAGCGCTTGTCCGGTGCCTCGGCCAGCCACGGGCCGGCGTCGTGCCACTGCTCGGCCCAGGGCCGCTTGAAGCCGAACTCGCGCACCGGCCGGTCGGCCTGCAACAGGTTCTGCTCGCGCCAGGCCACCAGCGCCAGTTCGGCGTCGGGTCCGATCCGCGCGCCCACCCGGCGCATGAGTGCCGACGCCGAAGCGAAGGGGTCCAGTGCAGGCATCAGCACCAGGCCGTAGAGCATCCACAGCATGCCGTGGGTCAGCAGTACCAGCGTCGCGGCACGGCGTACCCGCAGCCACACGATCAGCGTGGCCAGGGCAATGGCGAAGGTCAGCAGGCCATCGCCCAGCACCGGCAGCAACGTCTCGGGCATGGCGCGGCGTTGCAGTTGCGCCAACGCCCATGGGTGCTCGGTCATCAGCATCACGCCGAGTACGCCGGTGGCCAGCATCAGCACCACGCTGTAGCCGAACAGGTAGCGGCGCACGCACACGCGGCGCAGCAGGCCGGGCAGCAGCGGCGCCACGGCCAGTGCCATCGCCGGCAGCATCGGCAGCAGGTACACCTCGCGCTTGCCCGGGCTGGCACTGAAAAACACCAGTACCAGTACGGCCCAGCCCAGCAGCAGCCACTGGCGGCGATCGCCACGACGGATGCGGCGCCACCAGGGCTTGAACAGCATCGGCAGCAGCAGGCTGCCCGGCAGCCACAGGGTCAGGATCACCTGCAGGTAGTACCAGGCCGGCTGCCGGTGGTGCCAGGCATTGGCGTAGCGGGTGCCGGTCTGCTTGAACAACAGCTCGTGCGCGTAGGCCTGCAGTTCGGCGCTGGGCGTATGCAGCAGGGCCCAGCCCAGCGGCGCCAGCCACACGCCCACGCCCAGCAGGAACGCCGGGATCAACCACAGCAGCGTTGCCGGGTGCGGACCCTCCACACGGTGCCCGCGACGGCGCTGGTACAGCCACCAGCCGAACCAGGGCAGCACCAGCAGCAGCGGCAGGAAACCCACGCCCTTGGTCACCGTGCCGACACCGGCGGCGAAACCGGCCAGCCACAACGCGGGCAGGTTGCGACGTTCGCACAGGTGCCGCATCAAGCCCCACAGGGCGACGGTGGTCATCCCCACCAGCACCATGTCGATCTGCGCACGCTTGGCCATCAGCCCGAACTGCAGGGTGCAGAACAGCGCCGCGAGGGCATAGATGGAATGCCGCGGCGACCACAGCCGCCGTGCCAGATCCGACACCAGCCACAGACTCAGCAGGGCGCCCAGCAATGACGGCAGCAGGAACGACCATTGCCAGCTGCCGACCACCTCGTAGGCGGCCGCCTGCAGCCACATGAACACCGGTGGTTTCTCGGCATACAGCTCGCTGCCACGATGCGGCAGCAGCCATTGCCCGCTCTCGACCATGGTCCGTGCGGCCAGCACGAAGCGCGGCTCGTCCGGTGGCTGCGGCTGCCGAAGGCCGATGCCCGCTGCCAATGCAGCAATGATCAGCAGCCACAACAGGGGCAGTCGCCAACGGCGGGGCAGGGCTACGGGCACGGCAGGCTCCGGGAGCAAAACGGCCATTCTGAGGTGGCGGGGGTGGGAAAAGCGTCAGAAGGGGGCGGGACGACCGCATTCCGACATGGGCGGCGCTACCATGGTACGAACTTCCGTGGATGTTTCGTGCATGCGTCTGTTGGTGATCGAGGACAACCGCCAGCTGGTGGCCAACCTGTTCGACTATTTCGAGTCGCGCGGGCATGTGCTGGACGTGGCCCCGGATGGCATCACCGGCCTGCACCTGGCCGGCAGCCACCCCTACGATGCGGTGATCCTGGACTGGATGCTGCCGCGCATGGAGGGACCGGAAGTGCTGCGCCGGCTGCGTGCCGAGCACGCGTCGGAGGTGCCGGTGATCATGCTGACCGCGCGCGATGAACTGCCGGACAAGATCGCCGGTTTCCGCGCCGGTGCCGACGACTACCTGACCAAGCCGTTCGCCCTGCCCGAGCTGGAGGTGCGGCTGGAAGCGCTGCTGCTGCGTGCGCAGGGCCGCAACCCGCGCAAGCGCCTGCAGGTGGGCGATCTGGTGCTGGATCTGGCGACGCTGGAGGCCCAGCGTGAGGGCCAGGTGCTGCACCTGTACCCGGCCTGCCGCAAACTGCTGGAAGTGCTGATGCGGGCCAGCCCGGGTGCGGTGACGCGACAGCAGCTGGAGTTCGCCCTGTGGGGTGACGAGCCGCCGGATGGCGACCTGCTGCGTTCGCATGTCTACGAGTTGCGTCGCAGCGTTGACGGTCCGTTTGCCGAGAAGCTGATCCACACCCTGCCGCGCGTGGGTTACCGGTTGGCGGTAGTGGAGGGTGCCGACGCCGGCAGGAATGCTGATGAGGGCGCGTAAGCCGGGGCCGTTGTACCGGCGCGTGGTGTGGTGGTTGCTGGGCTATCTGGCGCTGCTGTCGATCGCGGTGTTCAGCGTCGGCAACTACGTGCACGAGCACGCCGAGCATGCCGCCTGGCGCGCGCTGCTCAACTCCGAGCTCGACAGCATCGTCGAGCATGTCGAGCACGAACCGCACTATCGCTGGCAGGATTCGGACACGCTGAGCCTGTACCGCTTCGACGCGGTCAACCTTCCCGATAGCCTGCGTACCCTGCATCCAGGGCTGCACGACGGCGTAATGGTCAAGGGCCGCGAGACGGCGGTGATGGTGCGTGAAACCCAGTCGATGGGACGGGTCGCGCTGGTACTGGACATCTCCGACTTCCATGACCTGGAACAGTTCGCCACGCGCTGGGTGATGCTGGCCGGGGTGATCATGATCTTCGTTACCGTGCTGATGGCTTCGTTCGGCATGGAGCGGATGGTGCGTCCGCTGAGCCTGCTGGCACAACACATCGCCGCGCTCAGGCCGGGCGTGCAGGGGCAGCGCATCGAGGTCGACCCGCGCGGCAGCTCAGAGCTGCACACCATTGCCAATGCGTTGAACGACTACCTGGACCGCAACGAGCAGTTCGTCGAACGCGAGCGGGTCTTCATCAGCACCGCCAGCCATGAACTGCGCACGCCGATCGCGGTGATGACCGGTGCCGCCGAACTGGCGCTGGAGCAACCGGGCCTGCCCGAGCGTGCGCGCCAGCAGATGCAGCGGGTACTGCGCACCGCGCAGAGCGTGGAGCAGCTGATCGAACTGCTGCTGGTGCTGGCGCGTGATCCGGCGCGACTGGCGGCGCGTGCCGAGCGCATCGCGCTGGATCAGCTGCTGCCGGAGATCGTCGACGACCATCGCCACCTGCTGGGCGACAAGGACCTGAGCATCGGCATCCAGGCCGCACCGGTGGACATCGTCGCGCCGCTGGCGGTGGTGCAGGCAGCGATCGGCAACCTGCTGCGCAACGCCATCGAGAACAGTGGCCGTGGCCACATCGAATTGCGCCTGAGTTCGTCGGCGGTGCTGACCCTGCAGGACCCGGGACATGGCATGAGCCCGGAAGAGATCGCGGCGATCCATGCGCGGATGGCCCGTGGCGAACGCGCCGATCGTGGCGGCGGCATCGGACTGGATCTGATCGCGCGGCTGTGCGAGCACCTGGGATGGACCCTGCAGTTGCAGCCCTGCGAGCCGCGTGGCACGCGTGTCACGCTTGATTTCGGTGCCTCGCGACCGCGCTGATCCGGCCGTTCGTGTAGATGCCAACCTTGGTTGGTATGCCCTGGCGGTGGCTGGGCGTGCTCTGGTAGATGCCAACCTTGGTTGGCATGCCGTTCGTCGACCAAGGTCGACGCCCACCCAGGCAATGGCTGTCCGCTTCAACGCCCGTTCGGTCGCGCCACGTGCTGGTCGATCAGGATCACGTTGCCGTCGGGATCGGCCAACTGCAGATAGCCGGTCCCCTGGCCATCAGGATCGGTGCGGACCGCCAGTTCGATGCCCCTGGCGTCCAGCTCTGCCTGCAGCTCACGCACATCCTGGAAGTGGGGCAGTTCCTGCTTGTGCTGGTCCCAGCCGGGGTTGAAGGTCAGCAGGTTGCCCTCGAACATGCCCTGGAACAGCCCGATCACCGTGCCGTTGCTGCGCATCACCAGCCAGTTCTGTGCCGGATCGCCGCCGGTGACCGAGAAGCCCAGGGCTTCGTAGAAGGCACGGGAGGCCGCGAGATCCTTCACCGAGAGGCTGACCGAAAAGGCACCAAGCTGCATGAGTGGGCTCCCTGACGGGATGGGGGTGTCGGCACTGCAGCATGACCGGGCGTGAAGACAATGTTAATCTCGATCTGCGCCGCCTTATGCGGCGCTTTTTTTTCTCCGCTCTTTCGATCGACAGAGGATCCCATGCCGACCGAACCCGCTACTGCCCTGATCAGCAACGACATCGTTGGACTGGGCCTGATTGCCGCCACCCTGGCCCTGATCTTCTGGGCCGCCAGTGGTCCAACCCCGCTGCTGAAGAAGATCTTCGCCTGGGTGCCGGCCCTGCTGCTGTGCTATTTCATCCCCGCCATCTACAACACCGCCGGTGTCATCGATGGCCACAATACCTCGCTGTACAACCCGGTCGCGCGTGACGTGCTGCTGCCGGCCGCGCTGGTCCTGCTGACCCTGTCGATCGACCTGAAAGGCGTCATCAAGCTCGGCCCGAAACTGCTGATCGTGTTCTGTGCCGGTACCGCCGGCATCATGCTCGGCGCCATCGTTTCATTCCAGCTGATGAAGCTGATCCATCCGGAAACCGTGGCCGGTGATACCTGGGCCGGCATGGCGGCGCTGGCCGGCAGCTGGATCGGTGGCGGCGCCAACATGGTCGCCATGCGCGAGGTGTTCGGCACCGATGCCACCACCTTCGGCCAGTTCGCGGTGGTTGACGTGGCCTGTGCCAGTCTGTGGATGGCGATCCTGCTGTTCCTGGCCAACCGCGCACAGCAGATCGACACCCGCAATGGTGCCGACACCCGTGCCATCGACGAGATGAAGGCGCGCATCAGTGCCTACGAGGCGCAGAACGCGCGCATTCCCAGCATGACCGACCTGATGGTGATCGTTGGCGTGGCACTGGGCGGCGTCGGCCTGGCTCATGCAATCGCCGCGCCGCTGGCGGGCTGGTTCAAGGCCAATGTCAGCTGGGCCAGCCAGTTCAGCCTCGACAGCCAGTTCGTCTGGGTGATCCTGCTGTCCACGGCGATGGGCCTGGGCCTGAGCTTCACCCGTGCCCGCCGGCTGGAAGCGGCTGGCGCTTCGCGGCTGGGCACGGTGTTCCTGTACTTCCTGATCGCCTGCATCGGCATGCAGATGAACCTGCTGTCGCTGCTGGATCGGCCGTGGCTGTTCCTGCTCGGCGCGATCTGGATGGCCACGCACGTGCTGGTGCTGTGGGTGGTGGCCAAGCTGCTGCGCGCGCCGCTGTTCTTCTTCGCCATTGGTTCGCAGGGCAACATCGGCGCAGCCGCTTCGGCCCCTGTGGTGGCGGCGGCGTTCCATCCGACGCTGGCGCCGGTGGGCGTGCTGCTGGGTACGGTGGGTTATGCCACCGGCACGGGCCTGGCCTACGTCACCGGCCTGATCCTGAAGTGGATGGCCACCGGCTGAGTTCGGACCGCCCTGGCGTCATGCTTCCGTAGATCCACGCCATGCGTGGATGCATTTCATGGGTATCCATGAACAAGGAAGGGGTCAGATCTGTTTCCCGGAGGAAACGGATCTGACCCCGGACTCAACTCGATATCTGCCAGGTTTCATCCACGCATGGCGTGGATCTACTCAACGTCACTCGAGCGCTGTTGAACCGGACCCTCAACAGCAGCGGCCACCGTTGCGTCCGCCATAACGCGCTTCCTGGCGCTCGCGGAAGAACGTCTTGTAGTCCATCGGCTCCTGGTCCGGATGCTTTTCCAGCATGTGCCGGACGTAGTTGTCGTAATCAGGGATGCCACAGCACAGTCGTGCGGTCTGCACCAGGCGCCGCCAGATGCGGCGGTGCGCCTGGTACTGGCCGGCGGGAACCAGTTGGGTACTCATCACAGATCCACCATTTCATGCGGCTTCAGCGCCACGTACGGGGTCTCACGGTCAGTGCGCTGCGGATTGCGGCGGGCCGCCAGGATGGTCTTGATCGAATACACCAGCACCGCGCCCACCACCAGCAGGAACAGGGCGGTCAGGCCGGTGTTGACGTAGGCGTTGACCACGATCTGCTTCATCTGCGCCACCGACTTGGCCGGTGCAGTGATGGTATCGCTGGCGAGCGCGGCCTGGAACTTGTGTGCCTGTGCCAGGAAGCCCTGTGCCGGGTTGCTGTCGAAGATCTTGATGAAGCCGGCGTAGGTGGTGCAGATCAGCAGCCACACCGCCGGTACCGCAGTCACCCATGCATAGCGGTCACGCTTCATCTTGAACAGCACCACCGTGCCCAGCATCAATGCGATGCCGGCCAGCATCTGGTTCGAGATGCCGAACAGCGGCCACAGCGTCTGGATGCCGCCGAACGGATCGACCACGCCGGTGTAGAGCAGGTAGCCCCACAGCGCCACGCAGCCGGCGGTGCCGATGATGTTGGCGGTCCACGATTCGGTCTTCTTCAGGGCCGGCACGAAGTTGCCCAGCAGGTCCTGCAGCATGAAGCGGCCCGCACGGGTACCGGCGTCCACCGCGGTGAGGATGAACAGCGCTTCGAACAGGATCGCGAAGTGGTACCAGAACGCCATCATCGCGTCGCTGCCACTGGGAATCGCTTCGTGCAGGATCTGCGCGATGCCTACCGCAAGTGTTGGCGCGCCACCTGCACGATGCAGGATGGTGGGTTCACCAATGGCCGCCGCGGTCGCGGTCAGCTGCTCGGGGGTGATGGTGAAGCCCCAGGTGTTGGTGATGTAGTGCGCGGCCGAGGCCGCATCGGCACCGATCACCGCCGCCGGGCTGTTCATCGCGAAATAGATGCCCGGATCGATGATCGAGGCCGCCACCAGCGCCATCACCGCCACGAACGATTCCATCAGCATGCCGCCGTAGCCGATGTAGCGCATGTGCGCTTCATTGGCCAGCAGCTTCGGCGTGGTGCCGGAGGAAATCAACGCATGGAAGCCGGAGACCGCACCGCAGGCGATGGTGATGAACAGGAACGGGAACATGCCGCCCTTCCACACCGGGCCATCACCGCTGGCGGCGAACTGGGTCAGCGCCGGCATCTTCAGTTCCGGCATCACCACCAGGATGCCGATGGCCAGCGCGATGATGGTGCCGATCTTGAGGAAGGTCGACAGGTAATCACGCGGGGCCAGCAGCAGCCACACCGGCAGCACCGAGGCGACGAAGCCGTAGCCGATCAGCATCCAGGTGATCTGGGTGCCGGTGAAGGTGAACGCCGGGCCCCAGACCGGGTCGGCGGCGACCTTGCCGCCGTACCAGATCGCGGCGAGCAGCAGGATCAGGCCAACCACCGAGATCTCGCCGATCTTGCCGGGGCGGATGTAGCGCATGTACACGCCCATCAGGATCGCGATGGGCATCGTCGCGATCACCGTGAACATGCCCCACGGGCTTTCGGCCAGCGCCTTGACCACCACCATCGCCAGCACTGCCAGGATGATGATCATGATCAGGAACGCACCGAACAGCGCGATGGTGCCGGGCACCTGGCCCATCTCTTCTCTTACCAGGTCACCCAGCGAGCGGCCATTGCGGCGGCTGGACAGGAACAGGACCATGAAGTCCTGCACCGCACCGGCCAACACCACGCCCACCACCAGCCACAGCAGGCCGGGCAGGTAGCCCATCTGCGCGGCCAGGACCGGGCCGACCAGCGGGCCGGCGCCGGCAATGGCGGCGAAGTGGTGGCCGAACAGCACGTGCTTGTTGGTCGGCACGTAGTCCAGGCCATCGTTGTTGATCACCGCCGGGGTGGCCCGGGTCGGATCCAGCTGCATCACCTTGTTGGCGATGAACAGGCTGTAGAAGCGATAGGCGACGAGGTACAGCGACACCGCCGCGACGACGATCCACAGGGCATTGATGTGTTCGCCGCGGCGCAGCGCCACGGTGCCCAGACAGAACGCGCCGAGCAGAGCGAGTACCGCCCAGCCCAGTTTGGAAAACCCTTTCATGAGGTGCTCTCTCCCGGAAAGACAGACAAAGAGTCCTGCTTGCCCACGACAGGGTCAATTGGCACAGGACGAATCAGCGGTAGTACTTTGGTCGTACGGCGGCTGCGCTGACGTGCAGCGAACATCAGGGATGGAACAATCGGTTGCGGAGCCATCCATTGGCGTACGGCCGTGTGGCGTCCATCTTCAGTGGCACCCATCCAACAGGAGTCGCCATGAGCTTTCCCGAACCGGTCCGCGTACTGCGCACCATCCGTGGCATGCCCACCTCCGACGGTGCCGGCGTGCGCCTGACCCGCGTCATCGGCGGCCCGACGCTGCCCGACCTGGATCCGTTCCTGCTGCTTGATGAGTTCGGTACCGACCGCGCCGAGGACTACATCGCCGGCTTCCCGGAACACCCGCACCGTGGTTTCGAGACCGTCACCTACATGCTCGACGGGCGCATGCGGCATCGCGACAACCATGGCAACGAAGGCCTGCTGACCCCGGGCAGCGTGCAGTGGATGACCGCTGGCCGTGGCCTGGTGCATTCGGAAATGCCCGAGCAGGAAAGCGGGCAGATGCGCGGGTTCCAGCTGTGGGTGAACCTGCCGGCGAAGGAGAAGATGACCGAGCCGAAGTACCAGGAATTCGCACCCGAGCGCATTCCCGTGGTGCACCCGGAGCCGGGCGTGGAGGTGAAGGTGATTGCCGGCAGCGTGGACGGCACCGATGGCCCGATCGTGCAGCCGGCCACCGATCCGCTCTACCTGGACATCACGCTGGCGCCGGATCGGGCGTGGACCTATGCGTTGCCGGAAGGCCACAACGCGTTTGCCTATGTGTTCGAAGGTGCGGTGACCGTAGGTGAGCAGGACGCTGCGCGTGACGTGGCGCGCCAGGAACTGGCGGTGCTGGGCGGCGGCGAACAGCTGCACCTTTCGGCCGGCAACGAAGGCGCGCGGTTGATCCTGGTGGCTGGCCGTCCGCTGCGCGAGCCGGTGATGCGGCATGGCCCGTTCGTGATGAACACGCGGCAGGAACTGATGCAGGCCTTCGTCGATTTCCAGGAAGGCAAGTTCTGAGGGAGCGCCGGCCGCTGGCCGGCAGCAGCCTCGGACAAAGGCGGATCGGGGTGCCGGCCAGCGGCCGGCACTACCGTCGGATCGGCTCGCATTGCGGGGATGCTGCCAGGCAGTCATCCCCGTCACCTTCAGCGCCCCGCGGCCACGGCCGACGGAGTCAGGCTCATGCCCTGCGCCAGCTGCTGCAGCGAGCCCAGTTCCTGCGCGCTGTCCGGATACAGCGAAATCTGCGCGTAACGCCCTTTGTCGAGCTTGACCACACTGATGCGACGCTCGGCATAGCCCGGCGGCTGCTGGCCACCCAGATCTGGCTGGTACCAGTACAGCGATTCACCGCCGAAGCTGCCCTTTTCCTGGCGCAGCGAGCGGTTCAATGGAAGGTTGGGATCGCGCGCACTGAGCATCAGGCTCAGTACCTCGCGACCATCGCCGGTGCTGGCGCGGCAGACCAGGAAATCGGCCTGTGCCTGCTGTTGCCACTGCAGGCCGCTGCTGGCCGGCAATGAAGGACATTCGGTGGGAGCCTGCGCGGCGGCCTGGGCCACCGCGAACAGCAGGCTCGACAACACTACAGGCGCGAACTTCATGCATCCCCCAAGGTGGTGTGTCGTTGGCTCCGCCGGATGGACCGGCAGCCTTGGCATCCCATCCCCGGATGCCGCCCCGGCCGGCATGTGCACGGACGGTCAACTCAACCTTAACGGAACGTGAGCGATCGCACAAATCGCGGTTACACGCGTAACCATTGCGACCGATGGTCGGCCGCAATGGTCCGCACGGGCCTCAGCGGTCGTTGCCGATCCACTTGTAGATGATGCCGCCGATCGCGCCGCCCAGCAGCGGGGCAACCCAGAACAGCCACAGCTGGCTGACCGCGCCGCTGCCGGCGAAGAAGGCCACCGCCGTGGAACGGGCCGGGTTCACCGAGGTGTTGGTGACCGGGATGCTGATCAGGTGGATCAGGGTCAGTGACAGGCCGATCGCCAGCGGGGCGAACCCGGCCGGTGCCTTGCCGTGGGTGGCGCCCATGATCACGATCAGGAACACGGCGGTCAGCACCACTTCGCACAGGAAGGCCGCGGCCACGCTGTAGCCGCCGGGGGACAGCGCGCCGTAGCCGTTGCTGGCGAATGCACCGGCCTGGCTGCCATCAATGGCGAAGCCGCTGGCGCCCGATGCGATCTGCAGCAGGATGAAGCCGGCCAGCAGGCCGCCGGCGACCTGGGCGATGATGTACGGGATCAGGTCCTTGGTCGGGAAACGACCGCCGGCCCACAGGCCGACACTGACCGCCGGATTGAAGTGCGCGCCGGAGATATGGCCGAACGCATAGGCGCCGGTTACCACGGTCAGGCCGAAGGCCAGCGCAACGCCGAGGAAACCGATACCCAGCGGATTGCCGTCACCGCCGAACTTGGCGGCCAGCACGGCACTGCCACAGCCACCCAGAACCAGCCAGAACGTGCCGAGGAACTCGGCGGACAAGCGTTTACCCATGCTCATGTGTTGCACTCCTTTGACGGTCGAAAGTGTGATTTATGTCACATTTCAATGATCAGCGGGTGACTGTAGTGTCAACGCCGGGTGCAGGGATACACCTTCGGATGTGTGCAACACGCGATGTTCAGTACTGCGGCAGCGGGATGAATTCCTTGTCGTCGCCCGGAATGGTGCCGAAGCGGCCGGCCTCCCAGTCGTGCTTGGCCTGTTCGATACGTTCCTTCGAGCTGGACACGAAGTTCCACCACAGGTGACGCGGGCCATCCAGCGGCTCGCCACCGAACAACATCGCCTTCACCGGCGTCTTCGCGCGCAGGCGGCCACGCGCACCAGCCTCGGGGATCACCAGGTGCTGGGCAGGGATGTCCACGCCATCCAGCTGCGCGTCGCCTTCGAGGATGTACAGCGCGCGCTCGCGGTGGCCGTTGTCGATATCGATTTCCGCATCCGGGTCGAGGTCGATCGCCACGTTGAGCGTATCGGCGAACACCTTCACCGGCGATTCTTCGCCGTAGGCGCGGCCGGCAATGACGCGCAGCCATGCGCCATTGCGGCGCTGCTCCGGCAGGGTGGCGGCGGCATGGTGGTAGAACGCCGGTTCGATTTCCTCATGCGATTTCGGCAGCGCCACCCAGGTCTGCATGCCGTGGATGGGGTTGTCATGGTCGCGGTCCGGCTGCGGCGTACGCTCGGAATGGGCGATGCCGCGGCCGGCGGTCATCCAGTTGACGTCACCGGGACGGATCACCTGGTCCGAACCCAGCGTGTCGCGGTGGCCGATCGCGCCCGACCACAGATAGGTGACGGTGGCCAGGCCGATATGCGGATGCGGGCGCACGTCGATGGCCGTGCCGGGATGCATGAGTGCCGGGCCCATCTGGTCGACGAACACGAACGAGCCGATGCTGCGCGCCTGCAGGGTGGGGACCGCGCGACGGACTTCGAGTCCGCCGATGTCGTGCACGCGCGGGGCGATGATGGTGGTCATGCGGGCGTTCTCGCTGGCAGGGATCAGGTGATCAGCATCGCATGCAGCTGTGACGGGGACATGCCCCGTATGGGTAACAGGTTGTTCCGTAGAGTCGAGCTTGCTCGACTGGGGTTCCAGCCAACGGCGCAGCCCCTCGTGGCTGTGGGTTGGTCGCTGAAGGCAGAAGCAAGATCAAAAGCTGCGCTTGGCCGGGCGGGTGGGTGGCGCAGGGGACGCTGCAAGTACGTCCATGTAAGCTCGATCGCCGCATCCATGCGGCTCACGCCCCTGCGCCACCCACCCGCCCGGCCTCTGACAGTTTCCGTGTGCGTCCAGCCACGGAGAAGAAAAAAGAAAATCAAAATCAAAATCAAAATCAAACGCCGGTCGCTTCGCTCGCATCCACGCATGGCGTGGACCAAGCGTGTCGACCAAGGTCGACACCTACCAGCTCCCGAAGGTCACTGACCGTCACCGGGAAACTGTCAGGGGTGGGGCGGTGTGGGCTTGCAGGACCGTTGGCGCCATGGATGGCGCCATCGAGCCCCCATGGACGGGTTTACGGCGTGTCCTGCAAGCCCACACCACCCCGCCCAACAAACAGAAAAACCAGAGCCGGCTGTTGCTCCGGCTCTGGCTTCGGCTGTTGCTGTTGCCTCTGCGGGTGCCGGGCCGCAGGCCCGGCCGATCAACTCACACCACCGGTTCGCGCAGGGCGGGGTTGTCCCAGCCCGGGCGCGGTGCGAAACGGTCACCATGGCGCTGCTGCAGCGCCTTCAACCGCTCGACGATCGCGTCGGCACCCACCGCGCGGATGTGCTGGATCGGACCACCGCGGAACGGTGCGAAGCCGGTGCCGAAGATCACGCCGGCATCCAGCAGGTCCGCATCGGCCACCACGCCTTCGTGCAGGCAGGCCACCGCTTCGTTCAACAGCGGCAGGATCAGGCGGTCCTCCAGATCGGCCGGGGCCTGGTAATCGCTGGCCACGTCCGGCTTCTTCGGCTTGCCGTTCTCCCAGGTGTAGATGCCCTGGCCATCCTTCTTGCCGCGCTTGTCCGGTTCCACCGTCTGCAGCGCGGCCGGAATCTGCAGGCCCAGGAACGGTGCCAGTTCGCGGCCGACACCGGCGGCTACGTCCAGGCCCACGGTATCGATCAGTTCGATCGGGCCCATCGGCATGCCGAACTTCACTGCGGCCTTGTCGATCACCGGGCCCGGGATGCCTTCGGCATAGGCGGTGGCGGCTTCCAGCATGTACGGGAACAGCACGCGGTTGACCAGGAAGCCCGGGCTGCCGGCCACCGGCACCGGGAACTTGCCCAGTGCCTTGCAGAACGCGGCCAGGCGACGTTCGGTCTCAGGCGCCATGCCGTCGTGATGGATGATTTCCACCAGCGGCATCTGCGCGACCGGGTTGAAGTAGTGCAGGCCAGCGAACTGTGCCGGGCGCTGGATGTGGTCGCGCAGCTCCACCAGCGGAATCGAAGAGGTGTTGGTGGTCAGCAGCGCATCCAGCTTCATCTTCGGTTCCAGCGTCTGGTACAGCGCACGCTTGGCTTCCGGGTTCTCGATGATCGCCTCGATCACCAGGTCGGCCTCGGCCACGCCGTTGCCTTCCAGGTCGGCACGCAGGCGCGCGGCCACCGCGGGACGCTTGCTCTCGTCGCGTACCTTCTTGGCGAACAGCGCCTGCGCGCGCTCCATGGCCGGGTCGATGAAGCGCTGCTCGCGGTCCTGCAGGGTCACGTCGAAGCCCTTGTAGGCGGCCCACGCGGCGATGTCGCCGCCCATCACGCCGGCGCCGACCACGTGCACGTGGCGGATGCCGGAATCACCACCGCCGAGGCCCTTCAGGCGCTCGGTCAGGAAGAAGATGCGGATCAGGTTACGCGCGGTCGGCGTGCTGGCCAGCTTCACCACCGCGCGACGTTCGGCATCCAGGCGCGCCTGGATCGGCTTGCCGCCGCTGCGCTGCCAGGTGCTGATCAGCGCGTAGGGCGCCGGATACTGGTCCTTCTTGGCCTTGCGTGCGACCTGCTTGACCATCTGCGGTGCCAGCAGGGTGCGTGCCAGCCAGGTGTTGGTGGCCCACGCTGTTGCTCGCTGCTTGAACGGACGGGTGGTGCCGGACAGCGCCAGCGCGACGGCGGTGTCGAGCACCACGGCCGGTGCCACCACCTTGTCGACCAGGCCGATGCCGCGCGCGGCCGAGGCCGACAGGGTGCGGCCGGTCAGCATCATGTCCATCGCCGCCGGTGCGCCGACCAGCTGAGGCAGGCGCGCGCTGCCACCCCAGCCCGGGAAGATGCCCAGCTGGGTCTCCGGCAGGCCGATGCGGGTGCTGGTGTCATTGGAGGCCACGCGGTAGCGGCAGGCCAGCGCCAGCTCGGTACCGCCGCCCAGGCAGTGGCCGTGGATGGCTGCCACGGTCGGGCAGGGCAGCTCAGCCAGCTTCTGGTAGGTGGCCTGGCCGCGACGGATGGCGTCGTTGACGGTGCCGCGGCGGTCGAACTCCTGGAACTCCTTCAGGTCGGCACCGGCAATGAAGCCGGCCTTCTTCAGCGACTGGATCACCACGCCCTTGGGCGGGTCCAGTGCAATGCGCTCGAGCAGGTCGCCCAGTTCCAGCAGCACGTCCTGCGACATGGCGTTGACGCTGCTGTCCTGACGATCCAGGGAGAGAACCACCACGCCGTCGTCGCGGATCTCGGGGTGCCAGTGGCTGAAGCGGAGACCATCGAAGCCTGAGAGCATGGACGTTCCATCCGGTTGTGTATGGAGAAGCGGCTATGATCCAGAGGTTGTTTCCCCCGCGTCAAATCCCAATAGCAGGGGAGTGGCGACCCCGGATCCATGGCCGTGGACCGGGACGCTAACGGAACGGTGGTTAAAAGCTGGTGCGGCGCCAGGTGATCGGCGACTGAACTTTTCCCGGGATTGGCAGTCTCATTGCCCGACGTCGGTTGGGCTGACAGGAGTGCGGCCCCTCATGGCCGATGTTGATACACCTCAGGAGCTGGATCTGGAACTGGTCCGGCGCGTGCAGCACGGCGAGAGCGCCGCGTTCGATGTCCTGGTGCGCAAGTACCAGCATCGCGTGGTGGCCCTGGTCGGTCGCTACATCGCCGACTGGAGCGAATGTCAGGACGTCGCCCAGGACACTTTCATCCGTGCGTACCGCGCGATCGGAAGTTTCCGCGGCGATGCCCAGTTCTCAACCTGGTTGCATCGAATCGCCGTGAATACCGCCAAAAACTACCTGGCTTCACACAATCGCCGGCCGCCGACCGATGACATCGACATCGGTGACGCCGAACAGTTCGACAGCGGGACGCGCCTGCGCGACACCGATACGCCCGAACGCGAGTTGATGCGCCAGGAACTGGAACAGACGGTGATGAAGGCCGTCAATGCGCTGCCGGAAGAACTCCGGTTGGCGATCACCCTGCGCGAGGTGGAAGGCCTGAGTTACGAAGATATCGCGCAGAAAATGGGGTGCCCGATCGGCACCGTGCGTTCACGGATCTTCCGGGCGCGCGAGGCGATCGACACCGAACTCCGGCCGCTGTTGGACATCGGCAGCGCCACCCGTGAGAAGAGCCGCGTATGACCAGTAATCCGTTCAACGAATCGCAGAACCACCAATCGCCCGCCGGGCAGCGCCTGGACCAGCGCCATCGCGAACAGCTGTCGGCCCTGGTCGATGGCGAGCTGGGCGCCGACGAAGCGCGCTTCCTGCTGCGCCGGATGGAGCACGACCCCGAGCTGGCCGGCTGCCAGGAACGCTGGCAGCTGCTGGGTGACGTGATGCGCGGGCAGGCCTCGGCGCTGGCGCCGGCCGGCTTCAGCGCGGCCGTGGCCGCCGCCATCGCTGCCGAACCGGCGCCGCAGGCCGAGCCGCGCCGCGAGGTGCGCCGCAGCGGTTGGCGGGCCTGGGGCGGTGGCGCCGCACTGGCCGCCTCGGTGGCGGCGGTGGCGCTGTTCATGGGCGGCGAGAAGCTGAAGGAAGCCACCCCGGGCGAGCCGTTGGCACCGCAGGTGATCGCCAGCCAGGCCGAACTTGCGCCCGCACCGGCGCCGACGACGCCGGCTCCGGTAACCGAAGCCTCGGTGGAGACCGCCGCAATGGCCGTGGCCGGTGTACCGGCAGTGGCCATGGCCGCGGCCAGCCGACGCCAGGACACCCGTCGCGCCAGCGCTACCCGCAGCCAGCAGGCCGCGCGTGCCGCCCAGCGCGAGGACATGCCGCAACGCGCCGTGGCCGCCGCACAGGCGCCGCTGACCCCGACCGTGCCGGCCAATGCCAGCCGCAACATGCCGTTCGGTGAGGTTGGTGGCCTGCAGGCGCGACCGTGGCCGCGCTCCAGCCTGGCGCCCGCTGCCGGTGGCGCGCTCAATGCGAGCTTCCCGGCCCACGCCGGGGGCGCCGCGTTCTACCCGTTCGAGCCGCGCCTGCAGGACGACCTGCCGGTGCCGCCGCGCCCGCGCGACTGAGCCGGGCGCTTTCACGCCCCGCCGTCGGCGGGGCCCCTATTCCTCTTTCCATCCGATCCGGAGGTTGCCGTCCGATGACTCCCCGACTCCGCACGCAGGCCATGGGCCTGCTGGCCCTGACCCTGCCGTTGGTGGCCTGCGCGCAGGCCCCGGCTCCGGCCGCCCAGACCCAGGCCGCGCCGGCCGCCGCGCCGCGGGCCCCGGCCCAGCCGCTGGTCACGGGCCTGCCTGACTTCACCAATCTGGTCGAACAGGTCGGGCCTGGCGTGGTCAACGTCGACACCACCATCGTCCGCAACAACCGCCAGGCCTCGCGGGGCCCGATGGGCGGCGACGATGACATGCCGGAGTTCTTCCGCCGCTTCTTCGGCCCGGATTTCCCGATGCCGGGGCAGGGCCCGGGCGGTCCGGACGGTGGCCCCAGCATCAAGGGCCGCGGCATGGGCTCGGGCTTCATCATCTCGCCCGATGGCTATGTGCTGACCAACTACCACGTGGTGGCCGATGCCAGCGAGGTGAAGGTCAAGCTGGGTGACCGCCGTGAGTTCACCGCGAAAGTGGTGGGCAGCGACCAGCAGTACGACGTGGCACTGCTGAAAATCGACGGCAAGAACCTGCCGACCGTGCGCGTTGGCGACTCCAACTCCCTCAAGCCGGGTCAGTGGGTGGTCGCGATCGGTTCGCCGTTCGGCCTCGACCACTCGGTCACTGCCGGCGTGGTCAGCGCCCTCGGCCGCAGCACAGGTGGTCCGGACCAGCGCTACGTGCCCTTCATCCAGACCGACGTGGCGATCAACCAGGGCAACTCCGGTGGCCCGCTGCTGAACACCCGTGGCGAAGTGGTCGGCATCAACTCGCAGATCTTCTCCGCCTCGGGCGGCTACATGGGCATCAGCTTCGCGATCCCCATCGACCTGGCGATGAGCGCGGTCGAGCAGATCAAGAAGACCGGCAAGGTCACCCGTGGCCAGCTCGGCGCGGTGGTGCAGGAAATCGACGGCCTGAAGGCGCAGGCGATGGGCCTGCCGGACAGCCGCGGCGCCCTGGTCAACCAGATCGTGCCGGACTCGGCTGCAGCCCGGGCCGGGGTGAAGATCGGCGATGTGATCCGTTCGGTGAACGGCGCGCCGGTCAACAGCTGGTCCGACCTGCCGCCGCTGATCGGCGCGATGGCACCGGGCAGCCGGGTCACCCTGGGCGTGATCCGTGATGGCAAGCCGCGCGACCTCAGCGCCACCCTGACCGCACTGACCGAAGACGGGCAGGCCGGTTCACGTGGCCCTGCCACCGGCGACAGCGATGCGGCTCCGCAGGCCGGCGCCAATGCCCTGTTGGGGCTGGACGTCAGTGACCTGACCGCACCGCAGCGCAAGCAGCTGGGCCTGGAATCGGGCGAAGGCGTGCGCATCACCGGGGTCAAGGGCCAGGGCGCGCGTGATGCGGGCCTGTCTCCGGGCATGGTGATCCTGCAGGTGGCCAGCACCCAGGTCGGCAGCGTGGACGCGCTGAACCGTGCGCTTTCCAGCTACAAGAAGGGCGACGTGGTGATGCTGCTGGTGCGCACCGGCAGCGGCAACAGCGCGTTCGTCGCGGTCAAGGCCGGCCAGTAAGGCCTGCCGGGGCCGCTTCGGCGGTCCCGGCTTTTCCCCGAAGCCCCGCCCTGGCGGGGCTTCGGCCATTCCGGGCCCGGTCCGATGAGGCCGTTTTCGCGGGCGGGCGCCGGGCATGCGATAATCGACCGTTACCCTGACGACGCCGCGCGCCGCCGCCACCTATGTCTTCTGATTCGATGCGGAACATCCGCAACTTCTCCATCATCGCCCATGTCGACCACGGCAAGTCCACGCTGGCCGACCGCATCATCCAGCTCTGTGGTGGCCTGCAGGCCCGCGAGATGGAAGCGCAGGTGCTCGACTCCAACCCGATCGAGCGCGAGCGTGGCATCACGATCAAGGCGCAGTCGGTGTCGCTGCCGTACCTGGCCAAGGACGGGCAGACCTACCATCTGAACTTCATCGACACCCCCGGCCACGTCGACTTCTCCTATGAAGTCAGCCGCTCGCTGGCCGCCTGCGAAGGCGCGCTGCTGGTGGTCGATGCGGCCCAGGGCGTGGAAGCGCAGTCGGTGGCCAACTGCTACACCGCCGTGGAGCAGGGCCTGGAAGTGGTGCCGGTGATCAACAAGATCGACCTGCCCACCGCCGACATCGAGCGCGCCAAGGCCGAGATCGAGGCCGTGATCGGCATCGACGCCTCCGACGCCGTGCCGGTCAGTGCCAAGACCGGCCTGAACGTGCAGGACGTGCTGGAAGCGATCGTGCATCGCATCCCGCCGCCGAAGCCGCGCGACACCGACAAGCTGCAGGCGCTGATCATCGACTCCTGGTTCGACAACTACCTGGGTGTGGTCTCGCTGGTGCGCGTGATGCAGGGCGAGATCAAGGCAGGTGACAAGCTGCAGGTGATGTCCACCGGCCGCAACCACCAGGTCGACAACGTCGGCGTGTTCACCCCGAAGCGCAAGGTGCTGCCAGCGCTGCGTGCAGGTGAAGTGGGTTGGGTCACCGCCAGCATCAAGGACGTGCACGGTGCGCCGGTCGGCGACACCCTTACCCTGGCCGGCGACCCGGCACCGAAGCCGCTGCCGGGCTTCCAGGAAATGCAGCCGCGCGTGTTCGCCGGCCTGTTCCCGGTCGATGCCGAGGACTACCCGGACCTGCGCGAAGCGCTGGACAAGCTGCGCCTGAACGATGCCGCGCTGCGTTTCGAGCCGGAAAGCTCCGAGGCGATGGGCTTCGGCTTCCGTTGCGGCTTCCTCGGCATGCTGCACATGGAAATCGTGCAGGAGCGCCTGGAGCGCGAATACAACCTGGACCTGATCAGCACCGCGCCGACGGTGGTGTATGAAGTCCTGAAGACCGATGGCTCGATCATCAACATGGACAACCCGGCCAAGCTGCCGCCGGTGAACCAGGTCGAGGAGATCCGCGAGCCGATCATCCGTGCCAACGTGCTCACCCCCGAGGAGTACATCGGCAACATCATCAAGCTGTGCGAAGAGAAGCGCGGCAGCCAGATCGGCATCAACTACCTGGGCAGCCAGGTGCAGATCAGCTACGAGCTGCCGATGGCCGAGGTGGTGCTGGACTTCTTCGACAAGCTGAAGTCGGTCAGCCGTGGCTATGCCTCGCTGGACTACCACTTCGTGCGCTTCGACGCAGGCCCGTTCGTGCGCGTGGACGTACTGATCAACGGTGACAAGGTCGATGCACTGTCGCTGATCGTGCACCGCAGCCATGCCGACCGTCGCGGCCGCGAGCTGTGCGAAAAGATGAAGGACCTGATCCCGCGCCAGATGTTCGACGTGGCCATCCAGGCCGCCGTCGGCTCGCAGATCATCGCCCGTACCACGGTCAAGGCCATGCGCAAGAACGTGCTGGCCAAGTGCTATGGTGGCGACGTTTCGCGCAAGAAGAAGCTTCTGGAAAAGCAGAAGGAAGGCAAGAAGCGCATGAAGCAGGTCGGCCGCGTGGAGATCCCGCAGGAAGCGTTCCTGGCCGTGCTGCAGATGGACAACAAGTAAGCCCGCACCGGCCCTGCGGGGCCGGTCGTCTGGTGACGTTGCAAAGGACCCTGAATGAAACTGTTTGAGATCCTCCTGGTCGTGCTGACCCTGGCCTCGGGCCTGATCCTGCTCGCGGACAAGCTGTACCTCGCCAAGCGTCGCGCCCAGCGCGCGGGTCTGCTCGATTCCGAGCCGGTGCTGGTGGACTACTCGCGTGCGTTCTTCCCGGTGCTGGCGATCGTGCTGATCGTGCGCAGCTTCATTGCCGAGCCGTACAAGATCCCGTCCAGCTCGATGATGCCGAACCTGCTGATCGGCGATTTCATCCTGGTCAACAAGTTCTCCTACGGCCTGCGCCTGCCGATCAGCAACACCAAGTTCGTGCCGGTGGGCGAGCCCTCGCGTGGTGACGTGGTGGTGTTCCACTTCCCCGGCCATGGCGAGAACGATCCGGCCAAGGGCGAGAACTTCATCAAGCGCGTGATCGGCGTGCCGGGTGACACCGTGGTCTTCGAAGGCGACGGCGTGATCCTCAACGGTGAGCCGCTGAAGTACGACAACAAGGGCATCTACGCCGGCCACAAGGGCCAGGGCGAGGGCGCCAACCTGCTGGTCGAGCACCTGCCGGGCCGCACCCACACGGTGCTGGAGACCGACTATCCGCGTGGCCAGGGCCAGTGGACCGTGCCGGCCGGCAAGTACCTGGTGATGGGCGACAACCGCGACAACAGCGACGATGGCCGTTTCTGGGGCCTGCTGCCGGAAGAGAACCTGCGTGGCAAGGCGTTCCTGATCTGGCTGAACTGCCAGGGCTGGTTCTGCAAGGATGGCTTCGAGCCGTCGCGGATCGGCTCGAGCATCAACTGAGCGGGCACCAACTGAGTATTTTCACATCCAACGCGTATCTGGGGAGAACGCAATGAAGACGATGAACACGCAGCGTGGCATGACCCTGACCTCGTTCCTGACGGTCCTGATCGTGGTTGGCTTCTTCCTCTACATCGGCATGAAGCTGTTCCCGATGTACCAGGAGTACTACGCGGTGCGCTCGGCGATGAAGAGCCTGGCCAACGAGCCGGGCGTGGGCAGCATGGAGCCGGCGCGCATCCAGGACCTGTTCTTCAAGCGCCTGTACATCAACTATTCGGACAACGTGAAGCCGGCCAGCGTGAAGTTCGACCGTCGCGACAATGGCTGGACCCTCAAGGTCAACTACGAAGTGCGCCGTCAGCTGATCGGCAACCTCGATGTGGTTGGCAAATTCGATTCTTCCCAGGACCTGACACGAAGCGGTGCCCAGTAAATTCATCCAACGTGGCGACCTGATCGGTCATGCCTTCAGCGACCCGGCCCTGCTCAAGCAGGCGCTGACGCATCGCAGTGCCGGTGCGCCGCACAACGAGCGCCTGGAGTTCCTCGGCGACAGCATCGTCAACATGATGGCGGCCGAGGCGTTGTACCGACGCTGGCCCAAGGCCGACGAAGGCGCGATGACCCGTGCCCGTGCCGAGCTGGTGCGTGAAGGCGCGCTGGCGGTGATCGGGCGCACCCTGGAACTCGGCGAACGGCTGACCCTGGGCCCGGGCGAAATGAAGTCCGGCGGTCATCGTCGCGACTCGATTCTGGCCGACGCGGTGGAAGCCGTGGTGGCCGCGATCTACCTGGATGCCGGCTTCGAGGCCTGCCGGGCGGTGGTACTGCCCTGGTTCAGCGCTTCGATCGAGGCACTGCCGGCTTCCGGTCGGCCCGAGAAGGACCCCAAGACCCGCCTGCAGGAATGGCTGCAGGCCCGACAGAAGGCGTTGCCGCAGTATGAACTGGTGTCAGAATCCGGTGACGACCATGCCAAACACTTCCGGGTACGCTGCATCGTAGCCGACCCGGCCGCCAGCACCGAGGGCGAAGGCGCCTCGCGGCGGCTTGCCGAACAACAGGCGGCTGCGGCCGTCCTAGAACAACTGGATTCCAAGTGAGCGAACAAACTCCCCATCATTGCGGCAGCGTGGCCGTCATCGGCCGCCCGAACGTGGGCAAGTCGACCCTGACCAATGCCCTGGTCGGCGCCAAGGTCAGCATCGTCTCCAATCGTCCGCAGACCACGCGCCATCGCCTGCTGGGCATCGCCACCTATCCGGAAGGCCAGCTGGTGCTGGTCGACACTCCTGGCCTGCACAAGGTGCAGAAGCGGGCGATGAACCGGGTGATGAACCGCGCCGCGCGCGGTTCGCTGGAAGGCGTCGATGCCGGCCTGCTGGTGATCGAAGCCGGTCGCTGGGACGAGGAAGACAGCCTGGCCTTCAATGTTCTGCGCGACGCCGGTATCCCGGTGGTGCTGGTGGTCAACAAGATCGACCGGCTGAAGGACAAGGGCGCGCTGTTGCCGTTCCTGCAGGAAGTCACGGCCGGCCGCGATTTCTCGTCGGTGCATCCGATCTCGGCGCAGAAGCGCAACGGCCTGGAAGCACTGGTACGCGACGTACTGGCGCTGCTGCCGGAAGCGCCGCCGATGTTCGGCGAAGACGAGATCACCGACCGCAGCCAGCGCTTCCTGGCCGGCGAACTGGTACGTGAACAGCTGATGCGCCAGCTCGGCGAAGAGCTGCCGTATGCCACCACCGTGGAAATCGAGCGCTTCACCGAAGATGGCAACCTGCTGCGCATCGGTGCGGTGATCTGGGTCGAGCGCGAGGGCCAGAAGGCGATCGTGATCGGCAAGGGTGGTACCCGCCTGAAGGAGATCGGGGCCAAGTCCCGCCTGCAGATGGAGCGCCTGTTCGGCGCCAAGGTGTTCCTGGAGACCTGGGTGCGCGTGCGTGAAGGCTGGTCCGACGACGAGGCCGCACTGAAGGCCTTCGGTTACGAGTAAGCCGTTGCAGTCGCTTCGATGATGATCGAGGACGACACCGGCTTCGTGCTGCATGCACGGGCCTATCGCGAGACCAGCCTGCTGGTCGAAGTGCTGAGCGCGCAGCATGGCCGGATCGGCCTGCTCGCGCGTGGCGTATCCACCGCCAAGGGACAGGTGCTGCGCGCGGCCCTGCAACCGCTGCAGTGGATCCGCTTCAGTGCCCAGCAGCGGGGCGAATTGGCCCAGCTGCGCGGTGCCGAGGCACTGGATGCTGCCCCGCGCCTGGTCGGCCAGGCGATGCTGGCCGGCTTCTACCTGAGTGAATTGACCCTGCGCCTGGCCCCGCGCCAGGACCCGCTGCCGGAGTTGTACCTGGCCTACGGCGAGGCACGCGCGCGGCTAGCCGTGGGCGCCGGCCTGGCCTGGACCCTGCGCCGGTTTGAACGCGAGCTGCTGTCTGCGCTGGGCCTGGGTTTCGATCTGGACAGCGCCAGCGACGGCCAGCCGATCGACCCGGCCGCGCGCTACGAACTGGACCCACAGGAAGGCGCGCAGCGCCTGCTCAGCGAGCGCGGTGGGGAACGCCGGGCGGCCGCGACGGGTTCTGCGCTGCTGGCGCTGGCCGCCGATGAAGAGCCCGATGCCGCCGACCTGGCCAGCCTGCGCCTGCCGATGCGGCGGGTGCTGGCCCATCACCTGGGGCCGCGCGGCCTGAAGTCCTGGGAAATGCTCGAGCAGCTCGCTCCCAGGCGTTGAGGGGGGCGGCAGGGCTTGCAGCCATGCACCTGCCGAATCAACGTCAACGTCAACGTCAACGTCAACGTCAACGTCAACGGCAGAAGCTGGCTATCCGTGGGTAGGCGGGGTGGGTCCGGTTGCGGGGGCCGCTGCAAGTCCCCCTCCGGGGCCCGGCCCAGCCGCTGGCGGCTGTGCGTTCGGGCGCTTGCGAAGCAATGCTTCGCAAGCAAAGCGCCCTCACCCATGTAAGCTCGGTCG
>NZ_JBDJKU010000055.1:0-27997 GCF_039673015.1 Stenotrophomonas sp. TWI1409 | reverse complement strand
GTGTGGGTAGGCAGGACCGTTGGCGCCAAGGATGGCGCCATCGAGCCCCCATGGAAGGGTTTACGGCGTGTCCTGCCTACCCACACCGTCCCGCCTACCTGCGGAATGCCCGCTTTTGACGTTGAAGTTGCCTTGGCTTGAAGGCTTCGGCAGGTGCAGGGCGCAGCCCTGCCGAACAACCTTTACCTCAACTGGCTGTCCTTGCTGCCACGCCGGTTGTAGCCGGCATGCGCCTGCGCTTCGTCGTCATGCGCCTGCTGGCACGCCACGCACAGCCGTACCCCGGGCACGGCCTGGCGCCGCGCCAACGGGATCGGCGCGTCGCATTCCTCACAATGTTCCAGACCAGGCCCCTCGCGCAGCTGGCGCCGCGCGCGGGCGATCGCATCGTCGACGGTGGCGTCGATCTGGTCTTGGACCGCGCCGTCTCCCGCCCAACCGGTGGCCATGGCCATCCTCCGCAGGTGTGTCGCCTGATATGGGGACGATACACCGCGCAGCAAACGGTAGCGCCGAGCCATGACCGGCAGGCCTTCAGCAAGCTGAGCAGAAGGCAGACGGGCCGGAGCAGGCCATTTGCGACTTAATCCCCTCCGTCCCCTTTTTGGCTTACCAGACCAGGTCGTCCGGCACCTGGAACTGCGCGTAGTAGGCGTCGTCCTCGGCATTGCCGGTGGAGATCTCGGCGGTCGAGCCCGGCTGGCCGTGGTCGACGATGATCGCCTCCGGGGCGCGTTCACGCACTTTTTCGGCAGCGGCGCGCGGCAGCAGGGCGTAGCCCTCGCCGTGGGCAACGATGACCAGCACGCCCACCGACAGCGCCTTGCGCAGCTTGGGGTCGATCAGCAGGGTGCGGATCGCCGCGCCATCGCTGAAGCGGTACTCGTCGTCGCCCTTGTGAGGCACGGCATGGGCCGTGATGATCTGCCGGGCCTGGGCCTTCTGTTCAGCCTGCCTGGCCTGGGCATTGCGCTCGGCGGCCAGTGCGCGGTCGCGCTCGACCTTCTCGGCGCGGGCCCGTTCAGCCTCGCGCTGGACATCGGCCGAGGTCGATTCGGCCTTGCCCTGCCGGGCCTTGGCCTGCGCGCTCGCGGCAGCGCTGGCCTGCGACTTCTTGGCCAGGCCGGCCTTGAGCAATTGTTCCTGCAGCGCGTTGGGCTTTGCCATGGTCGATGCGTACCGCGTGTAATCTTGGATGCCCCATTCTACCGACGCCCCGCCGCCCCTGCATGGCAGTCCTGAAGTACCTCACCGGCTATCCCGAACCCCTGGTCGCCCAGGTCAGTGAACTACTGGCGCAGGGCAAGCTCGGCCCCTGGCTGCAGCAGCGCTATCCCGATCCGCACGAGGTGCGCAGCGACCGCCAGCTGTACGACTACACGCAGGAGCTGAAGGACCGCTACCTGCGCAAGTCGGTGCCGCTCAACAAGGTCTGCTACGACAACACGCTGGAAGTGATCAAGCATGCGCTGGGCACCCATACCGCCATCTCCCGCGTGCATGGCGGTCGCCTCAAGGCCAGCCGCGAGATCCGCATCGCCACCGTGTTCCGCCAGGCACCAGCGGCGTTCCTGCGCATGATCGTGGTGCATGAACTGGCCCACCTGAAGGAAGCCGATCACAACAAGGCCTTCTACCAGCTGTGCCAGCACATGGAGCCGGAGTACCTGCAGCTGGAGTTCGATACCCGCCTGTACCTGACCGAGCTGGCCAACCGCGGCCAGCGCTGACCGGCCGCAGCGGCTACACTGCGCGCCCCCTGCCTGACCTTTCCGCCATGGAACCGATCCGTCTCGACAAACGCCTGTCCGCCCTGCTCGGCATCCCGCGCGGTGAAGCGCGGCGCTACATCGAAGGCGGCTGGGTCAGCGTCAATGGCGAGGTGGTAGAGCAGCCGCAGCGCCCGGTCGATGACAGCGCGGTGATCGTCGTGGCCGAGCAGGCCAGCGATGAAAAGGCCGAGCGGGTCAGCATGCTGCTGCACAAGCCGGCAGGCGTTGCCGCTGAAACCCTGTGTGCGCTGGTCAGCAGTGACAGCCGCAGCGAACTTGATGCCAGCGACATCCGTCCGCTTCAGCGTCACTTCCACGGCCTGCAGCTGGCCGCCTCGCTTCCGGCCAGCGACAGCGGCCTGGTGGTGGTCAGCCAGGACCCGGCCACGCTGGCCCATCTGCAGCGCAATCTGGGCCGCACCGAACAGGAATACCTGATCGAAGTGGCCGAAGGCGGTCCCGAGCGCGGCCCGTGGCTGATGGCGCGGCTGCAGCAGGAATCGGGCGGCGCCAAGGTCAGCTGGCAGAGCGAGCAGCGCCTGCGCTTCGCCGGCAAGGGCCTGACGGCCAAGGGCCTGCGCGTGGCGGTCACCGCTGCCGGCCTGCAGGTCGCGGCCGTGCGTCGGCTGCGGATTGGCCGCGTGGCACTGGGACCGCTGCCTGCGGGGCAGTGGCGTTATCTGGGCAGCGACGAGCGCTTCTGACCGCGAAATCCCTGCCATCCACGCATGGCGTGGATCTACTGCAGCGGGTCTATTGGCTTTCATCCACGCACGGCGTGGATCTACCATCGGGGCATGAGCCTGCCCAAGCCCCTGTGGCGACGCCTGCTGCGCGTCGCTGCGATCATCCTCGCCGCGCTGTTGCTGCTGGTCCTGTCCGGGCTGCTGCTGGCCGACCACCTCACCCCGCAGGCACAGGGCGCACCTTCGCATGTGCTGCCACTGCAGCCGGCGCAGACCCGCATCGACCAGCAGATCGTGCCGCTGCAGGACGCACACCCCGGGCAGTCCGGCGTGGCGTTCCTCAGTGATGGCATGGACGCCTTCGCCGCGCGCGCGATGATCACCGCGCAAGCAGGCCGCAGCCTGGACCTGCAGTACTACATCTGGCACGACGACCTGATCGGCCATCTGATGGCCAAGGCGCTGTACGACGCCGCCGAGCGCGGCGTGCGCGTGCGCATCCTGCTTGACGACATGAACGCCAAGGACAAGGACGCGCTGATGATGGCACTCGATGCGCATCCGAACATCGAGATCCGCCTGTACAACCCGTTCCGCAACCGCAGCGGCATCGCGCGCACGCTGGAGCTGGTGCAACGCGCTTTCAGCGTGAACCACCGCATGCACAACAAGAGCTGGATCGCCGACGGCCGCATCGCGATCGTCGGTGGCCGCAACATCGGCGAGGAATACTTCAGCGCGCGCGACGATGTGAACTTCCAGGACCTGGATCTGGTGGTGGCCGGCCCCGCCGTGCAGCAGGCCAACCAGATCTTCGACGACTACTGGAACAGCAGCACGGCGATCCCGATTTCCGCACTGGCCTCGTATACCGATGCACAGTTGCAGCAGCTGGTACGGCAGTCGGACCTGGATGCCATGCATGCCAAGGCACAGCCCTACCTGCAACGCGTGGCCGAGTCGCGCGCGCTGCAGCGGCCCAGCCCGGAACCGCTGCACTGGAGCGCGAACGTGCGCATCGCTTCCGATCCGCCGATGAAGCACCGCGATGACGATCGCCGCGGCTGGCTGGTCAGCCGTCTCAGCGACGAGTTGCGCAGCACGCGGCGCAGTGCGCTGTTGATCTCGCCCTACTTCGTGCCCGGCAACGAGGGGGTCGAGGCGCTGTCGGCGCTGGCCGCACGCGGCGCGCAGGTGGGCGTGGTGACCAACTCACTGGCCGCCAACGATGTGGCAGCGGTACACGGCGGCTACATGGGCTACCGGGTGCCGCTGCTGAGGGCCGGCGTGCAGCTGTACGAACTGAAGGCACACGGCCAGCTGGATGCCAGCCTGTTCGGCAGCAGCGGCGCCAGCCTGCACACCAAGGCATTCGTGGTCGATGACCGCCGCGGTTTCGTCGGTTCGTTCAACCTCGACCCGCGTTCGGCCTACCTCAATACCGAAATGGGCGTGCTGTTCGATGACCCGGCGCTCGGTGCACAGCTGCGCGACGAGTACCTGCGCCTGGCCGGCCCGGAGCACAGCTGGTGGCTGGCGCTGGGGCGCGATGATGACCTGCGCTGGCTGGAGCGGCAGCCACCGCCGCACTGGGTGGAGGCCGAACCCGGGGCCAGCCTGGGCAAGCGCTGGACCGCGCGGGTGATCAGCTGGCTGCCGGTGGAATCGCAGCTGTAGCGCTCAGGGCGCAGGACCCGCCTCTTCCTGTCCGGCGTCATCCCGTGTTTCCACGCTGCGCCCATGCAGGCGCCGCCAGATCCAGCGCAGCGCATGCGGCGGCGCCGAAGGCAACTGTTCAAGCAGGGCCAGCATGCGGCTCTGGCTGGCATGTCCGTGCCGGCACAGCAGGCTGGCCGCTGCGGCCGCGCTGGCCAGGCGCAGGCTGTCGGCCAGCGGGCCATCCGCCTCGGGCGCCAGCGCCTGGTGCACCGGCTCCGGCAGCTCCCAGGCCGCAGCCACGCGTTGCGCCAACGGCAGTGACCACTGCTGGAGCAGCTGCAGCGCCAGCGCCGGCTCCACCGTTTCATCTCGTGCCTGCGCTTCCTGCAGCAGCTGGCGCATCACCAGCGCGGCCCCCAGCCCCTGTACCAGGCCCAGCCACTGGGCGGCGAAGGCATCGCCGAAAGTGACCGTGCGCGCGTGGTCAGCGGCTGCGCGCGAGGCCAGCAGTGCGTGCTCCCAGATGATCGTGCTGAACTGCGGAAACACCTCGCACTGCACCTGCATCACCGGCTGCACCAGAACTGCGCTGATGATCTGTCGCACGCCTTCGGTACCGACCAGCGTCACCGCCCGCTGCAGGCTTTCCACCGGGCGCTCGTGCACCTTGTAGGCCGGGCTGTTGGCGATGCGCAGCAGGTTGCCGGTCAGCACTGGGTCCTGGCCGATGATCGCCGCCATCACCCGCGCCGACGCAGCATCGTCGTTGACCGTCTGGATCAGCTGCGGCAGCAGTTGCGGGCGGCGCGGCAGCTGACGGGCCGCCCAGTCCCGGTCCTGCAGCGCGCGCGCCACCGCCTCGCCCAACCCCGCGGCCTGCACCGCCGTGGATTCACCGGCCAGGCGCGGGTACAGGGCCAATGCATGCAGGCCACGCTGCAGATGTGCAGCGATCTCGGCCGAAGGCAGAGCCTCGCCCTGCAGGCTGGCCGCAGCCGCCGCCACCGCCTGCCGCGACGCCGCCGCCAACCGGGACGGTGCCGTCCCGGTCGAGCGCGCCAGCCAGCCACGCAGTGATCGCCACCAGGCCGGCGTCATCGCCGCCCGCCCTGTCGTTGTGGTGCCCTTGCCGTCACTGACCGCCCTGCCTCTTCACGCGAATCCGGCCACCCGCCGTCGTCGCAGCATCGGCCGAACTTTCATCTTCTTTAACCGGAAGGCCACCGATGTCGACGGCACCGGCCGGGGGAATGGACTAGAATGGCGCCGCGCGACCCGTCCCCCTGCACCGACGACGTCGCTTTTTTTGTTTTGGGACCCTACCGTTCACTGGCCGTTCGCTGCAGTTCGCCGCTGATCGCGCCATCGGAGACGCCATGCTATTCGAAACCCTCGCCACCACCGGCCACGAACAGGTGGTGTTCTGCCACAACCACGACGCCGGCCTGAAGGCGATTATCGCCATCCACAACACCACCCTCGGCCCGGCCCTGGGCGGCGTGCGCATGCGCCCCTATGCCAGCACCGAAGAGGCGCTGGCCGATGCGCTGCGGCTGAGCCGGACGATGACCTACAAGAATGCACTGGCCGGCCTCAACGTGGGTGGCGGCAAGGCGGTGATCATCGGCGACCCCAAAGTGGACAAGACCGAGGTGCTGTTCCGTGCCTTCGGCCGCTATGTCGATTCCCTGGGCGGGCGCTACATCACCGCCGAGGACGTCGGAACCGACGTCAACGACATGGAGAACATCTACCTGGAAAGCCAGTTCGTGACAGGCGTGCACCAGGTCCATGGTGGCTCCGGCGATCCCGCCCCGTTCACCGCCTACGGTGCGCTGCAGGCACTGATGGCGTCGATGCGCTTCAAGTTCGGCCATGAGGAAGTGGGCAAGACCAGCATCGCCGTGCAGGGCCTGGGCCACATCGGCATGGAACTGGTGAAGCTGCTGCGCGACCGCGGTGCCAAGCTGTACGTCACCGACCTGGACAGCGCGCTGGTTGATCGCGCGGTCAGCGATTTCGGCGCCGAAGCGGTCAAACCGGATGAGATCCACGAGGTGAACGCCGACGTGTTCGCACCGTGCGCGCTGGAAGGTGCGATCAACGCCGACACGCTGCCGCGGATCAAGGCGAAGATCATCTGCGGCACCGCCAACAACCAGCTGTCGAGCCTGGAGATCGGCGACGAGCTGCATGCGCGCGGCATCCTGTATGCGCCGGACTATGCAGTCAATGCCGGTGGCGTGATGAACGTGTCGCTGGAGATCGACGGTTACAACCGCGAACGCGCAATGCGCCTGATCCGCAGCATCTACCACAACCTCACCCGCATCTTCGAACTGTCGCAGCGCGAGAACATCGCGCCGCAGCGTGCCGCCGACCGCATCGCCGAAAGCCGCATCCTGTCGATCGGCAAGCTGAAGATGCCGCTGGGCCGCAGCACCCCGCGCCTGGGCAACCTGCGCGGCGGTTGAACCCGCCGATGTCGCGCCGGGCATGACCCGGCGCGAGCCGTCCTTCAGAAGCCGGTGCTGTAGTGCAAGGCGGCCTGCCGCGCACCTTCGCCACCAACGCGCTGGTCGAAGCCCAGGCTCAGGCGGCCATTGCGGCCCCACCACGATTCCAGCGCCACGCCGATCAGCGCACTGCCGCGCGGCGCGTTCCAGCCCGCCAACGGCGCCCAGGCGTCGACGCCGACGAAGCTGGCCTGCCAGTCCGCATCCGCACCATCAAGCCGTTGCTGCCATTCGGCATGCCCACGCAGCGTCCAACGCCCCCAGCCGCGCTCGCCGCGGATACCGGCCAGCATCTGGCTGCGCTGCACGCGGTTGGCATCGCCCCGCAGGCCGAAACCAAAGCCGCCGAGTTCATTGAAGGCGTCGGTCTCCACACGCGTGGTGCTGGCACCGACGTAGGGCGTCATCGATGCGCCCGCACGCCCCAGCCGGTACCCGCCCTCCACGCTGGCACTGCTGAAACGGCCGCCGTACCGCGCGGAGACGCCATAGGCACCCGCACCGAGCAGCAGCTGACGATCCAGCGCGCGGGTGAACTGTCCGCTCCCCACCTGGGCCAGCGCGTAGCCACGCCCCAGATTCCAGCCGGCATACAACTGTGCCTGCGCCTGGCGATCACGCCCACGATCACCGCCGAAACTGCTGCCACCAGTGCTGCGGGTCTCGCCAAACGCCACGCCCATCAGGCCGTTGCTGCCCAGTGGCAGATCCTGGCCGGCCATCCAGCCCCGGCTGTCGGCAGCGTTGCCGGCGAAGCTGCCCTGCCCCGCCTCACCCAGCGCGCTCTGCCAGCTCCCGCGCAGGCGCGGTGCGGCCTGTACACGATCAAAACGCTCGGCGATCGCACGCCGCGACATGTCGATACTGTCGAAGGTCGCTGCTTCGGCTCGCGCATGCGCTTGACCGGACAGGCTCTGCAGGCTGGCGGCCAGGCCCTGCGGGCCACCGCCGGTCCACTGCAGGGCACCGGCCGCTGCACCAAAGGCCGATCCCTGCAGGCCTGTGTTTTTGTCCAGCGCTGCGAATGCACCTTCCAGGCGCTGTGCTGCCGCCTGGGCGGACGCCCCCAGCCCGCTGGCCGCTGCGGTGACGCTGACCTGGGTCAGGTTCAACCACGCGTTGTTGCTGTCATAGCCGTAGCTGCTCTGCAGCAATGACAGCCCCTGCAGGCCACTGGAGGTAGCCGGCGTACTGAAGGTGCCGCTGAGTCCGCCTGCCGCATGGATCAGGTCCTGCCGGCTGCCGTTCTGTGGCACGTAGCCGGAAACGAAGCCATGCACGCGCACGCCACCGTCGATCGCGGCATTGCCGGTGACCTGCAACGCATTGGCGCCCAGTGCGATCATCAACTGTGCGCCGGCCTGCTGGGTGTAGTTGCCCTCGATGGTGCCGGTGGTGTTGCCGGTGGTGAGGAATACGCTGCTGCCGTTGACCACATTGCCGATCACGCGGGGCGTGCCGCCATTGAACTGCAGGCCGGTCGAATCCGGATCGGACTGGCCGAGGATGGTCACGTTGGAACGGATCACGCCACCGTTCTGCAGCGACAGGATGCCGCGTTCGATGCGGGTTGCTCCGGTGTAGCTGTTGTTGCCGGCCAGCACCAGGGTGCCCCCGCCCTGCTTGACCAGCCCGCCGCTGCCGACGATATCGTTGCGCCACGCCGAGCCGGTCGAGGCCAGATCCACGTTGGCGACCACATCACCCCAGTCGAAACGACCCGGACCGTTGATCGCACGACCGATGTCGAGCAGGCCGTAGCCGAACACCGGATCCACGCCCGGCGCGCCGATATCCTTGGCGGTGCCCAGCAGGGTCTGCCGCACCAGATCGTTGCTGAAGTACGGGAAGCGCTCCCAGACCAGCGCCGCCGCACCGGAAATCAAGGGCGCCGCGAATGACGTGCCGTAGTTCCAGTAGTAGCTGCCACCGTTGGCATCGGGGTAGACCGCGCTGCCGGGCGCCGCCAGGCAGTAGCGGGCCGCCTGGCCACAGGCATTGGCATAGCTGGCCAGCGTACCGGGCGCATACGGATCCACGGCGGTGGCCACCAGCCAGCCGCGCTCCAGGTCGGCAGCCGGCAGCGTGCCGGCCACGCCCTGCTGGCTGGGCAGTGCGGCCAGGCTGCTCGGCTCGCTGCGGCCATCATTGCCCGCGGCGAACACCACCAGCCCGCCATGGTTGATCACGAAGGGGCGATATTCGGCGGCCACCTGCGCGGTGGTCGGCAGGTCGGTCCAGTACAGGCCGCCCCACGAATTGTTCATCACCTTCACGTTGTAGCTGATCAGGTCCTGGTGGACCTGCGCCACGCCCAGCGGGCCGCTGAAGGAATTGCCCTTGCCGCTGCCGTCATCGACGGGCGGCTTGTCGGCAATGATCCGTGCCGACACGATCTGCGCCTTTGGCGCGATGCCACCCGGCCAGGAGCCCGTTGCCGCGCCGGCGGCGAGGCTGGCCACGGCGGTGCCGTGGCCGACCACATCATCGACACCCAGATTGTTCCTGGCCGGATCGATGTAGTTGAGGTTGGCCAGCACCCGGCCATTCAACGCCACCGCATTGCGCTGCACGCCGGAGTCGACGATGCCGATGCGCACGTTCTGGCCGGTCAGGCCGGCAGCCTGTGCGGCGCGCGCATTGGTGACTGACAGATGCGCGTCGAAGGCCGGCTCCTGCGGTTTGACCGGGGGCGGCGTCGTCGGTGGCGGGGTAGTCGGTGGCGGCGGTGGTGGCGGGGTATCGATGCGCACGTTGCCGCCCCCGCCACCTCCACCACAGGCCGTCAGCGCTACCACCAGCGCGGTTCCCAGGGCAGACCTCACCATCATCGTGCGTTCCATCGATTCCTTCCCATGAACGTTGTCCTGCCTTCATCCCGGCAGGCGTGCGGCCGCGCCCAGCGGCGGCCCTCCCCGACCCTCTATACTTGGGTCGACCCCCACGCAGTCTGCCGGGAAACCGGGGCACATCCAACGGCCCCCGGTCTCCTTTCCGAACATTGCTTACGCATCAACGAGATTGCCATGTCCAACATCGTCATCGCCGCCGCCAAGCGCACCGCCATCGGCTCCTTCCTCGGCCAGTTCAACGGCGTGCCGACCCCGACCCTCGGCGCGGCCGCCATCGCAGCCGCCCTGGAACAGTCGGGCATCCCGGCCAGCGACGTTTCCGAAGTCCTCATGGGCTGCGTGCTGCCGGCCAACCTCGGCCAGGCGCCCGCCCGCCAGGCGGCGATCGCTGCCGGCATCCCGCTGTCGACCGGTGCCACCACGCTGAACAAGGTGTGCGGCTCGGGCATGAAGACCATCATGCTCGGTCATGACCTGATCAAGGCCGGTTCGGCCAGCATCGTTGTCGCCGGCGGCATGGAATCGATGTCCAACGCGCCGCACATGCTGCCGAACTCGCGCACCGGCAACCGCTTCGGCAACTTCCAGGCGGTCGATCACATGGCCCACGATGGCCTGGTCAACGCTTATGACGGCAAGGCGATGGGTGAATTCGCCGAATGCGCCGTGGACAAATACCAGTTCAGCCGCGAAGAGCAGGACGCCTACGCCATCGAATCGGTCAAGCGCGCGCAGGCGGCGCAGGCCAACGGTGCGTTCGCCGATGAAATCGTCGCGGTGAAGGTCGCCACCCGCAAGGGCGAGGTCGAGGTCGCCACCGACGAGCAGCCGGGCCGCTCGGACATCGCCAAGATCCCGACCCTGCGCCCGGCCTTCAAGAAGGACGGCAGCGTCACCGCCGCAAGTTCCTCCAGCATCTCCGACGGCGCTGCTGCAGTGGTCCTGCTGACCGAGGAAGATGCAGCCGCTCGCGGCATCACCCCGCTGGCCCGCATCGTCGGCCACGCGACCCATTCGCAGGAACCGGAGTGGTTCACCACCGCCCCGATCGGCGCGCTGCACAAACTGCTGGACAAGACCGGCTGGTCGCTGGACCAGGTCGATCTGTTCGAGATCAATGAAGCCTTCGCCGTGGTGGCGATGGCGCCGATGCGCGAACTGGGCATCCCGCACGACAAGCTCAACGTGAATGGCGGTGCCTGCGCTTTGGGCCATCCGATCGGTGCCTCCGGCGCACGTCTGGTGGTGACCCTGGTCAACGCCCTGCGCACGCGCGGTGGCAAGCGCGGCATTGCCACCCTGTGCATCGGCGGCGGCGAAGCAACCGCAATCGCCATCGAATTGATTTAAAAAGATTTAACGATGATTTCGCAAAAATGAATGCGGGATCGCTTGACACCCAATCTTGGCTTGTCATCATGTTGTCGGCGCGCAGCATGCGCGTTGCCTAATTCTAACGACGAGGATTTACACAATGAGCATCAACAAGCTGCTGGTCGCGATGTCCCTGGCTCTGGCCCTGGCCGCCTGCTCGAAGCAGGAAGCTGCCCAGGACGCCGCTGCTTCGGCCAACGAAGCCGCCACCGAAGCCCAGGCTGCTGCCGACCAGGCCGCCGCTGCTGGCGCCCAGACCGCCGACGCTGCCCAGCAGGCCGCTGACACCGCCGCCACCGCTGCTGACGCTTCGGTTGACGCTGCTGCCCAGGCTGGCGCTGCTGCCACCGACGCCGCTGCCGGCGCCGCTGCTGACGCTGCCAAGGCTGCTGAAGGCACCGCTGAGAAGGCCAAGGACGCTGCTGAAGAAGCCAAGAAGTAATAACTTCTTTCTTCACGCTGTTCTGGAAAAGCCGCTGGTTCGCCAGCGGCTTTTTCTTTTTTCGAATGCGCGCGACTGAGCCGCTGCATCGCGACCCCGTCTTCACAACGGCATGAATAGGCTGGCGTCCCCATCCATTGCAGTACCGGAGACCGCCATGAAGATTCGCCCGATCACCACCACCCTGCTGGCCGCCTCCCTGCTGCTGGCCCTGGCCGCCTGCAAGGGCCCCGAAGCCGAACAGGCCAAGCAGGACGCACAGCAGGCTGCCGACAGCGCAGGCGCTGCCGCCCGTGACGCCGTGGACAAGGCCGCCGAAGCCACCCGCGACGCCGCCGACAAGACCGCTGCCGCGTCCGAGCAGGCCGCCGCCGATACCCAGCAGGCGCTGGACAAGGCTGCAGACGCCACCGCCAACGCCGCCGACAAGGCCAAGGCCGCCGCAACCGATGCCGCCGCACATGCCAGCGACGCCACTGCGAACGCCGCACAGAAGGTCGCCGACAAGGCCCGCGATGTCGCCAATGACGCCAAGGCCAACGCCGCCAAGGAAGAAGCCAAGCACTAACGGTTCGTTCGCCGGGCATGGCCCGGCGCTACCGACCAGCCGAGCATCGGCTCGGCTGCACAGGAAAAGCCGCGGCACTGCCGCGGCTTTTCTGCTTTTCGCTCTCTGCTCTTTCTGTTGATTCCGTGCTGGACGCGTACGGAAAGTGTCCACGGACGCGCGGGTAGGTTGCGCAGGGGCGTAAGCGCCATGGATGGCGCGCCCGAGCTTACATGGACGTACTTGCAGCGCCCCCTGCGAAACCCACCCGCGCGGCCCGCTCACGACGCAGACTCCGCGCCGCCCACCACGAGGGGCTCCGCCGTTGGCCGCCTCCTACGGCAGCGCGCGCGCCAGCATCGCCGTCAGCTCCACCCCCGCCGGCAGCGTCCCGAACGCCAGCCCGTGCTCCCCTTCCAGCCGGCTACGCACGAATGCCTCCGCCATCGGGCTGCGCGCACGCAGCAGCAGCGCCGCCTGCAGCAGCAGCGCAGTGCGCTCGCAGAACAGCCGCGCCTGCGCTTCCTCCGGTGGCGGTGCCGCTGCCCAACGCTGCAATGCCGCTGCATAGCGCCCATCACGGTCAGCCACCGATGCCAGCTCACCGCGCAGCGCCGCCATCGCCTCCGGTTCGCGCGCCAGCGCACGCAGCACATCCAGGCACTGGATGTTGCCGCTGCCCTCCCAGATCGAATTCAACGGTGCCTGCCGGTACAGGCGCGGCAGCATCGACTCCTCCACGTAGCCCGCACCGCCCAGGCATTCCTGCGCTTCATTGACGAAGGCGGGCGCGCGCTTGCACAGCCAGTACTTGCCCAGTGCCGTCCCCAACCGCGCCATCGCGGCTTCATTGGCATCCACACCGGCGCGATCCACCGCGCGCGCGATCCGCATCGCCAACACCGTGGCCGCTTCCGACTCCAGCGCCAGATCAGCCAGCACGTTGGTCATCAGCGGGTGCTCGACCAGCAGCTTGCCGAAGGTACGTCGATGACGTGCGTGGTGCAGCGCCTGCGCCAGCGCCATGCGCATCTCCGCCGCTGCACCCAGCATGCAGTCCAGGCGGGTCATCATCACCATGCCGATGATGGTGGCCACGCCGCGCCCCTCTTCTCCCACACGCCATGCCTGTGCGCCGCAGAACTCGACCTCACTGGAAGCGTTGGCCCAATCGCCGAGCTTGTCCTTCAACCGCATCAACCGGAACGCATTGCGGTCACCATCGGCCAGCCGGCGCGGCATCAGCAGGCAGGTCAGGCCTCCCGGCGCCTGCGCCAGCACCAGGAAGCCATCGCACATCGGTGCGGAAAAGAACCACTTGTGGCCGACCAGACGGTAACGCTCGCCATCGATCGGTTCGGCGCGCGTACTGTTGGCACGGACATCCGAGCCGCCCTGCTTCTCGGTCATGCCCATGCCCAGGGTGATGCCGGCCTTGTCCGCCACCGGCACGTCGCGCGGGTCATAGACCGGCGCAGCGGCCTTGCGCGCCCACTCGGCCAGATGCGGCTGCGAATGCAGTACCGCCACCGCTGCATGGGTCATGGTCAACGGGCAGCTGGTGCCCGCCTCGGCCTGGTGATGCAGGTAGCTCAACACCGCACGTGCCACGTGCGCGCCGGGCTGCGGCTCATGCCAGGACAATCCAGCGACACCGTGCGATTTTGCCGTGTCCATCAACTGGTGATAGGCCGGATGGAACTCCACGGTGTCGATGCGATGGCCCTGTGCATCATGCGTGCGCAGCCGAGGACGATCACGGTTGGCATCGAAGCCCAGCCGGTACAGTTCATCACCGGCGAGTGCACCATAGACACCCAGTCGCGGCGCGAAGCTCGCGGCGCCTTCGCGCTGTACGGCCTCCATCAGCGCCACGTCGTCGGTCCACAACTGTCGCCCTGCGAACGGCGGCGGCTGGTTCAACACCACATGGGTTTCATACGGTGCGTTGCTGCTGAAGCTGGGTCCACTCATCCGGTCCATCCTGGCGGCAAGAGGTCTGCGGCCCGATTGTGCCGCATCGCCTGCCAAGCCCGTGTTCAGGCCGGTTCTCACCCTCTGCACGAGACGCAGGCCACAGTGACCGCATGGCAGGCAACGACGATCTGGTGGTGCTGCGCCCGGAGGGGCTGTACTGCGCCGCCGGCGATTTCCATATCGACCCGTGGCGACCGGTAGCGCGCGCGGTCATCACCCATGGCCACGGCGACCATGCCCGCCCGGGCATGAGGGAGTACCACTGCAGCGAAGGCAGCCTGCCGATCCTGCGCTGGCGCCTGGGTGACGTGCCGGTGCAGGCGCATGCCGAGGGTGTGCCGTTCCGCCTCGGGCAGGTGCAGATATCGCTGCATCCGGCCGGCCACGTACTCGGTTCGTCACAGGTACGCATCGACGACGGGCAGCAGGTATGGGTAGCCTCCGGCGACTACAAGCGACAGCCTGATCCGACCTGCACACCGTTCGAAGTGGTGCCCTGCGATACCTTCATCACTGAAGCTACGTTCGCACTGCCGATCTACCGCTGGCCGGACACGCCGGCGGTGGCTGCAGAGATCCTGGCGTGGCGCCGCGAATGCGAACAACGTGGCGAAGCCGCGATCCTGCTGTGCTACGCATTGGGCAAGGCACAGCGGGTGCTGGCCGAGCTGCTGCCGCTGGACGATCGACCAGCCTGGCTGCACGGCGCCATCGCCAATGGCGTGGCGGTCTACCGGCAGGCCGGCGTACCGATGCTGGAGACGCTCGCCGTGGCCGAACAGGGCCGCCAGCCGGACGCGGCGGGCCAGCTGATCCTCGCGCCGCCGTCGGCTGCGGGCACGCCCTGGATGCGCCGCTTCGGCCGCCACCAGCTGGGCTTCGCATCCGGCTGGATGCAGCTGCGCGGTAATCGGCGGCGCCGCAATGTCGATCGCGGTTTCGTCATTTCCGATCACGCCGATTGGCCAGCACTGCTGCAGACCATCGAACAGACAGGCGCGCAGCGGGTGATCGCTACCCATGGCAATACCGATGCGTTGATTCCGTTCCTGCGCGAGCGCGGCGTGGCTGCCGAAGCCTTCCGCACCGATTTCGGGAGCGAGGAATGAAGGCCTTCGCTGCGCTCTACCAGCGCCTGGACCGCAGCACGGCTACGCTGGACAAGCGTGCGGCGCTGGTCGACTACTTCCGCCACGCGCGTGCGCATGATGCGGCGTGGGCGCTGTACCTGCTCAGCGGCGGCAAGGTGGGCGGTGCACGCCGGAAGATCGCCGCCAGCGGCGAACTGCGCGGCTGGATTGCCGAAGAATCCGGCTTGCCTCCCTGGTTGGTGGAAGACAGCTACGCGCAGGTGGGTGACCTGGCCGAAACGCTGACCCTGCTGCTGGATGATCCATCGCAGCCAGCCGCCGACCGCCCGTTGGCTGATTGGATCGAACAGCATCTGCTGGCCGTGGCCAACCAACCCGAGGCAGTACGCCGCGCTGCGGTCGTCGCCGGGTGGCGGCAGCTGTGCAGCAGCGAACGCCTGGTGTTCAACAAGCTGCTGACCGGCGCCCTGCGCGTTGGCGTTTCGCAGCGACTGGTACAGCAGGCACTGGCGGAATGGTCCGGCCTGGACATCGCACGCATCGCCCAGCGCATGCTCGGCGAGTGGGTCCCCTCGCCCGGGCTGCTGGCTCAACTGCTGTCACCGGACGAGCTGCCGTCCGACCGCCAGCAGCCCTACCCCTTCTTCCTCGCCTCCCCTCTGGAAGGCGATCCTGCCGAACGCCTCGGCGCGATCGACGACTGGCTGCTGGAATGGAAATGGGATGGCATACGCCTGCAGCTGCTGCGCCGGCGTGGCGAAGTCGCGCTGTGGTCCCGTGGCGAGGAACGACTGGATGGCCGCTTCCCCGAGATCGAGCACGCCGCGATGGCGTTGCCGGAGGGCTGCGTGCTGGACGGAGAGCTGCTGGCCTGGGACGAGACCGCCAACCTGCCGCGCGCATTCACCGCCCTGCAGACCCGCATCCAGCGTCGCAAGCCAGGAGCAGCGACTCTGCGCAACACGCCGGTACGCGTGCTCGCCTATGACCTGCTGGAGCACGACGGCGCGGACCTGCGTGAGCTGCCGTTGCAGGAACGGCGTACGCGACTTGCCGCGGTCATCGGTGCACTGGACGATGTGCGGATCCAGCTGTCGCCCGACGTTGCCGCCGTCGACTGGGCGCAGGCGGCGGCGATGCGCGATGTGGCACGCGAGCGTGGCGTGGAAGGGCTGATGCTGAAACGACGCGGCTCACCCTACCTGGCTGGGCGACGCCGCGGTGACTGGTGGAAATGGAAGGTCGATCCGCTCACCATCGATGCGGTGCTCCTGTACGCACAGGCTGGCCATGGGCGGCGCAGCACGCTGTACACCGACTACACCTTCGGCGTCTGGGACGGCGACACGCTGGTGCCGGTGGCCAAGGCGTATTCGGGCTTGGACGACAAGGAGATCCTCGCGCTTGACCGCTGGATCCGCGCCAACACCCGCGAGCGTTTCGGGCCGGTGCGCAGCGTACGCGCCGAACAGGTGTTCGAGCTGGGTTTCGAAGCGGTCAACCGCAGCAGCCGGCACAAATCGGGGATCGCCGTGCGCTTTCCGCGCATCCTGCGCTGGCGCCACGACAAGCCTGCCAGCGAGGCCGATCAGCTGGCCAGCCTGCAGGCGCTGGCGCGATGACCCGCAGCCAGGCACTGCGCCGGCTGGAAGACTGGTTCGCGGCACGCGGCTGGCGCTCACTGCCCTTCCAGCGCGCGATGTGGCGCCACTACCTGGCCGGCGAATCCGGGTTGCTGCATACGCCCACGGGCAGCGGCAAGACGCTGGCGATGTTCGGCGGGCCGTTGCTGCAGGCGCTGATCGATCCACCTCCCTCGCCCCGCCGCGCCAGTGTGGTGCGCCCATTGCAGGTGCTGTGGGTCACGCCCTTGCGCGCATTGGCCAGTGATACCGCACGCGCGCTCCAGGCCGTCGTCGACGGCTTGGGACTGGGATGGCGTGTCGGCCTGCGCAGCGGTGACGCCAGCAACCGCGAGCGGCGCCAGGCCCGCGAAGGCCGCATCGACGTACTGGTAACCACGCCCGAATCACTGGCGCTGCTGCTGAGCTATCCGGATACGTTGCCGCGCATGCGCCAGCTGCGCTGCGTGGTGGTGGACGAATGGCATGAGCTGCTGGGCAACAAGCGCGGTGTGCTGCTGCAGTTGAACCTGGCGGTGTTGCGCGAAGCTGCGCCTGCAGTGCAGCTGTGGGGGCTTTCGGCCACGCTGGGCAACCTGGATGAGGCGCGCGACGTGCTGCTGCCCGGACAGCCCGACGCGCCGATCGTGCAGGGCGTGCGCCCGCGCGCGATCAGCGTGCGCAGCCTGCTGCCGGAACCCGGCGAACGTTTTCCGTGGGCCGGGCATCTGGGCCTGGCGCAGCTGCCGCGGGTGCTGGACGCGTTGATGCGGGCACGCAGCAGCCTGTTGTTCACCAACACCCGTGCGCAGGCAGAACTGTGGCATCAGGCGCTGGCCGCGGTCTGGCCGGAAGCCCCGGACACGCTTGCGCTGCACCACGGCTCGCTGGATCCAGCGCTGCGCCAGCAGGTCGAGGATGGCCTGCGCGCGGGCGCGCTGCGCTGCGTGGTTGCCACCTCCAGCCTCGACCTCGGCGTGGACTTCCCCGAGGTTGAGCAGGTACTGCAGCTGGGCAGCCCGAAGGGCGCGGCCCGCCTGCGCCAACGCGCGGGACGTGCGCGTCACCGCCCGGGTGCCAGCGGTTCCATCCTGTGCGTGCCCAGCCATGCACTGGAGCTGGCCGAATACGCCGCGGTGCGCCGTGCATTGGCCGAAGGCGTGGTCGAAGCGCGCAGGCCGCCGACGCTGTCGCTGGATGTGCTGGCCCAGCATGCGGTCAGCCGCGCCCTGGCCGGTGGCTTCGACAGCGATGCGCTGCTGGCGCAGGTACGGCGTACCCATGCCTTCGCATCTCTCGGCGAAGACCAGTGGCAGGCCGTGCTGACGTTCATCGTGCAGGGTGGCCAGGCCCTGGCCCAGTACCCCGATTTCCACAAGGTCGTGCGTGATGCCGACGGCCGGTACCGCATGCACGATCGCCGCCAGGTACTGCGCCATCGGCTGTCGATCGGCACCATCAGCAGCGATGGCAGCGTGCGCGTGCAGTTCCTGCGCGGTGGTGGCCTGGGTGCCGTGGAGGAACAGTTCGCCAGCCGCCTGCGTCGCGGCGACCGTTTCCAGTTCGCCGGGCGCCTGCTGGAACTGGTGCAGCTGCGCGACATGACCGCCTTCGTGCGGCTGGCACGAGGGCGCGGTGATGGTGTGGTGCCGCGCTGGCAGGGAGGCCAGTTGCCACTGTCGATGCCGCTCGGCCGCGAGCTGGAGTGGGTACTGTCCGGCGCCGACGACAGTGCCGAATCACGCTGGTTGTCCCCCTTGCTGGCACTGCAGCAGCAGTTGTCGGCGCTTCCCGGACCAGAGCATCTGCTGGTGGAAGAGGTGCGGCGCCGCGACGGCCAGTTCCTGTTCGTCTACCCTTTTGCCGGCCGTCACGTGCACGAGGCGCTGGCCGCCTTGCTGGCACTGCGCTGTACCCGCCGGCAGCGCAACAGCATCGGCTACGCGGTGAACGATCATGGCCTGGTGCTGGCACCGGCGCAGGCGATCGAACTGGATGCGGCGCAATGGCGTGCATTGTTCACCGCCGATCAGCTGCTGGACGATCTGCGTGCCGCGGTGAACCTGGGCGAGCTGGCGCGCCGCCAGTTCCGTGGCATCGCACGCGTAGCGGGCCTGCTGGTCCCCAGCCTGCCCGGCGGTATGCCGCGATCGCTGCGCCAGCTGCAGGCCTCGGCAGGCCTGCTCTACGACGTACTGCGCGAGCATGACCCCGGTCACCTGCTATTGGCATTGGCCGAACGCGAAGTGCTGCACGACAGCCTGGATCTGCCGGGACTACAGCAGGTCCTGGCAAGGATCGGCATGCAGGTCCTCTCCGTGCAGCACCCGACATCACTCACGCCACTGGGCTTCCCGTTATGGGCTGAACGCCAACGCGGGCAGTTCAGCAACGAGGACTGGCGCACCCGCGTGCAACGTGCGGCCCAGCAGCTGGAGCGTCGCCATGGCCGATGAACTGCCGCTGCTGCGCGCCGGCGAATCGCTGATTCTGCTTGGCGCGCGTGCGCTGTACTGGCCCGCGCGGCAGGCGCTGTTGATCGCCGACCTGCACCTGGGCAAGGCCGATGTATTCCGCCGCGCCGGCATCGCATTGCCCAGCGGCGGCACCGGCGAAGACCTGCAACGCCTGCAGGGGCTGCTGGACAGGCATGCCTGTCGCGAGCTGTGGATCCTGGGTGACATCCTGCATGGACCGGCGCATCGCGCTGCGTGGTACCAGCAATGGCTGGCATGGCGCGAACGCAATGCTTCGCTGGACGTGCATGTCCTGCGTGGCAATCACGACCGCCAGCTGCCGCATGCTCAGTTGCAGGTACAGATCCACGATGAAGTACGGCTGCAGCCGTTCCTGCTTCGCCATGAGCCGATGCCCGATGCAGAGCTGCATGTGATCGCCGGGCATCTGCATCCGCAGGTCACCTTGCCGCCATTGCGACGGCGCTTCCCCGCGTTCTGGCTGCGTGAGCGGATGACGGTGCTGCCGGCCTTCTCCGCGTTCACTGCCGGCATCGTGCCCGTGCCCGCCCGCGGCGAGCAAAGGGTCGCCTGCGTGGAAAACGGCCTGGTGCAACTGCCGGTGGCTTGAATCAGGCCGGACGAATGCCCAGCTGCGGCATCAACTGGAAATCAGGCGTGTCACCCTCACGTCGTCGCGGCAACGCCTGGATCGCCGCCAGCATTTCCTGCGCGCAGGTGCGGATGCGCGCGTGGTGCTCCGCTGATGCATGACTGATCAGGCTGCCGACATGGAACTCGAACACGTCCTCCAGTACGTCGGGCTGGTCCTCGTGCAGCATCTGCAGCAATCCGCGCAGCTTGCAGATTTCCGATTCCAGCTCCTCGACCGCGAACAACATGGCGTCCTCCTCTTCAACATCAGCGGCACATCCGGGCCGCAACAGGCCGCAACGGCAGCGCCGCCCGGGCCACGCGCGATGTTGATCACGGAAAGGAAAACGGGCGACGCGCAATCGCGTGCAACCTACTTCTCGCATATCGGCGGTGAGGCAACCGTTAATTCAGGTGACGACGCGCTTCACGCATTGGCCGTGATCGCGTTGATACGAGGCATCTCCGCTGCGGTGGCCAGTGCGTCGACGAACGCCGGATCCAGTGCAAGTGCACCGAACCAGCCGTGCTGGGTGCCACTGAGCACGCGCAGCATGTGGCCACGGCCCCCGGGTAGGCGCCCCATCGGGCCCAGCAGCACGTCACGCGCCTTCGCCCAGGCGTCGCGGTCGGACTGGAACAGCGGCGTCAGCCAACGACTCCAGCGCTGGTACACCGCAACGTGTGCCCTGCGTTGCGCTTGGTAGGCCTGCAGCGCGACCGTGTTGCCGCCATAGGTGCGCACCGCATCGCGCAGCGCCAGCGCGTCCAACAGCGCCATGTTCACGCCCTGCCCCAGCTGCGGGCTCATCGCATGCGCGGCATCACCGGCCACCACCATGCGGCCGTGGTGCCAGCGCGTCATCACCGCATCACGGTAGACCGCGCGCGCCAACTGGCCGGCATCACGCAGATGGGCGAAGCGCGCACTGGCCTGCGGCCACAGTGCATGCAGTTCATCCAGCCAGGGCGTCATGCCATCGGCCTGCCAGCGTTCGAAGTCGGCGCGTGGCAGGCTCCAGAAGAAACTCAGGCGCGGCGTGTCATCACCGGGGCGCGTGCCGACCGGCAGCAGTCCGATCATCTTGCGCGCGGCCACGTAACGCTGCCGCAGCTCCTGCACGTGCGGCCAGTCCTCGGCCGGCAGCAGGCACCACAGCGCCCCCCACGGATACACGCGGTCCAGCCCGGCACCGCCGGCGATCGTGCCGCGCAGGGTCGACGCGGCGCCATCGGCGACCACTACCAGGTCGAACGGGCCATGCGTGCGCCCGTCGCTGTCGCGCAGACGGCCGTGTTCGGCATCCACCTCGGTAATGGTGGTACCGGCATGCAGCTGGCCCTCGCCTGCGCGCGCCTCGTCCAACAGCGAGAACAAGGCCCCGCGCTGCATGCCCAGGCCGTGCAGGCGCGCATCCAGTCCCTCGTAGCGCATGTCCATCACCGCGCGCTCGCACGGCGTGTCGCCATACAGGCGGTGCACCGGCGCGGCATGTGCGCGCACGGAATCAAGCAGGCCCATCTGCCACAGTACCTGCAGGCCGCTGGGCTGCAGCAGGAAACCGGCACCCACCGGCCCCGGCGTGGGCACGCGTTCGAAGATCTCCACCTCGTGGCCGTCACGGGTGAGCAGGATGGACACTGCCTGTCCAGCGGTGCCGTAGCCGATCACGGCGATGCGCAGTCGTTCCGTCATGGCCGCATTGTGCCCGAGGCGGGTGGATCGCGAGCGGGTCGCGGGCAATCCGCGCAAAAAAAACCCCGCCGAAGCGGGGTTTTCAACGCACTGTCGAGTGGATCACTCGGCCGGCGTGATGTTCGAAGCCTGGGCACCCTTCGGGCCCTGGGTCACGTCATAGGTGACACGCTGGCCTTCCTGCAGGCTGCGGAAGCCCTTGGAGTTGATGGCGGAGAAGTGCGCGAACACGTCGGCGCTGCCATCCTCCGGCGAGATGAAGCCAAATCCCTTGGCGTCGTTGAACCACTTGACGGTACCGTTCGGCATGGTGATGCGAGACCTTATGCAATGAATGGGTGGTGTACGCTGAACCCGCGCACAAGCTGAGTATGCAAAGCTTGCTCGGGGAAGACAATCACCCCCGTGCCAATTCGCCCACCAGTTCCGGAAGTCCGTTGCCGGCCGCCTGCACGTTGGCCAGCACTTCGGCCATCGTGATCTCCTCGCCATCACCACAGCCGGCAGCCCAGTTGGCGATGATCGCCAGGCAGGCGTAATCCAGCCCCAGCTCGCGTGCCAGGGCGGCTTCCGGCATGCCGGTCATGCCCACCAGATCGCAGCCGTCGCGGCGCATACGGGCGATTTCAGCGATGGTTTCCAGGCGCGGGCCCTGTGTTGCGCCGTAGCAGCCACCGTCATGGACCGTGACGCCGGTCACTTTGGCCGCAGCCAGGATCTTGCTGCGCAGCATTGGTGTGTACGGGTGGCCGAAATCAACGTGGACTACGTCGGTGCCTTCTTCCTCACAGATCGTGCTGATGCGGCCCCAGGTGTAGTCGATGATCTGGTCCGGGCAGGCCAGCACGCGCGGACCAAAGTGTTCGGTGATGCCCCCCACCGTGTTCAACGCCAGCACGCGCTGCGCGCCCAGCTGCTGCAGCGCGGCCAGGTTGGCGCGGTAGTTGATCTTGTGCGGCGGCAGCGAATGGCCTTCGCCATGCCGCGCCAGGAACGCCACGCGATGGCCGAGCAGCGTACCAACGCGCACCGGGCCCGACGGACGTCCGAAGCGGGTGTCGACCTCGTGGGTCTGCACGTCGTCAAGCTTGGCCAGGTTATAGACACCGGTACCGCCGATCACGGCCAGGGCGATCTGTTGCATTCGAAGCACTCCATGAAAAGACGAACGCCGGCACCCGAGGATGCCGGCGGCAGAAGAAGACGCGCCGCGGGCGGCTGCGCCGTTATTCCTTCATCGCGTAGATGGCCGGCACGCAGCGCAGGGTTTCGTTGACGTCCATGCCGAAGCCGAACACGTAACGGTCCGGCAGTTCGATGCCGGCGTAGTCGGCAGTCACGTCCGGCAGCGCGCGGTCGTGCTTCTTCACCGTCATCGCGGCGATGCGCACGTCGGTCGCGCCTTGTTCCAGGCACCAGGTGCGCACTCCCTGCAGGGTGTAGCCCTCGTCGAGGATATCGTCGACCAGCAGCACGCGGCGGCCGAACAGCGAGGTGGCCGGTTTGTGCTTCCAGACCAGGTCGCCGCCGGTGGTTTCACCGCGGTAACGGGTGGCGTGCAGGTAATCGAACTGCACGTCCTGGCCGCGCTCGCCCAGTTCCAGCGCCAGCTGGCCGGCGAACGGCAGCGCACCGTGCATGATGGACAGGAACAGCGGCACCTCGCCCTTGTAATCGCGCGCGATGGCGTCGGCGATACCAGCGATGGCCTTGTCGATGGTGGGGCGGTCGACCAGCAGGTCAGCCTGGGCCAGGGCCTGGGAAATGGTGAGGTTGGGCATCAGACGGTTCTTCCAAGGGTTTCAAGCAGACGGGATTGGGTGTCGCCATGGCGGGCATCGGCCAGCAGGCCGTCCCAGCCGAGCGCGCCGCGGCCCAGCAGGCCCAGCAGCGCAGCAGTATTGAGGGAGCGTCCCTGCACCGCGTGCAGGGCTTCATCGACCAGTTCCGGGTGGCAGACCAGCACCACGTCGCAGCCGGCATCCAGATGCGCGTGCACGCGCGCCGGCACGCCGCCGGCACTGTGCGAGGCAGCCATGCCGATGTCATCGGAGAACACCACGCCGCGGAAGCCGAGCTCGCCGCGCAGGATGTCCTGGATCCAGCGCGGCGAATAGCCGGCCGGTTCCGGTGCCACCTGCGGATAGATCACGTGCGCCATCATCACCGCGTCGGCACCGGCGGCGATGCCGGCCTGGAACGGGACCAGGTCCTGGGCGCGCAGCTCGTCCAGCGCGCGCGGGTCGATCGCGGTATCCACGTGGGTATCTTCCAGCACGGTGCCGTGGCCGGGGAAATGCTTGAGCGTGGCGGCCATGCCGACCGCATGCATGCCGCGCACGTAGGCGGCGGTGAACGCGGCCACCACCTGCGGGTCTTCACTGAAGGCGCGGTTGCCGATGGCGCGGTTGCCACGGCCCAGATCGACCACCGGCGCGAAGCTCAGGTCCAGGCCGCTGGCGCGCACTTCGCTGGCCATCAGCCAGGCGTGCTGCTCGGCCAGGGCCAGCGCCTGCTGCGGGTCGGTGGCGTACATCGCCCCGATGTCCTGCAGCGGCGGCAACTCGCTGTAACCCTCACGGAAACGCTGCACGCGGCCGCCTTCCTGGTCCACGCAGATCAGCTGCGGGCGTGGCGCGGCAGCGCGGATCGCCGCGCTCAGATCGGTCACCTGCTGGCGCGAGGCGAAGTTGCGCTTGAACAGCACCACCCCGGCCACGGCATCGTGCTGCAGCCAGTCACGTTCCTGGGCGGTCAGTTCGGTGCCGGCAACGCCGATCAGCAGCATGGTCGATCTCCACAACGCGCGCCCGCATGGCGCAGTGCCGCATTGTCGCAGAACCGGCCGACAGGCGCAGTGGTCAGAAAAAGGGGACGGAGGGAATTAAGCCGCAATCGGCCCCTACGGGCTGGATACGTCTTAATTCCCTCCGTCCCCTTTTCGGATCCGGTCAGACCTTGCAGCCGTCCGGGCCGCAGGCCTCGTCGCCGTCAGCCGGGGCCGCAGGCGCGCCCTGCTCGGCGGCGATCTGGCGAAGGGCGTTGGCGAAGGCCTCGGGGGGCTGCGCCCCGGAAATGGCCCACTTCCCATCGATGACGAAGGTCGGCACCGAAGAAACGCCCAATGCATGAGCCTGCGCCAGCTTGGCTTCGACCTCGGCCAGGCCGCGGTCGGAGGCCAGCATCTGCGCGATTTCACCCGCGTCGAGGCCGCCTGCCGCGCCCGCCTTGATCAGCACCGAGGGGTCCGCCAGGTTCTGGCCGTGCTCGAAGTGGGCGCGGAACAGTGCTTCGCCCACCGCATCCTGCACGCCGTGCTCGCCTGCCAGCCACAACACCCGGTGCGCCGGCAGCGTGGTCACCCGCACCTGGCCCTGGCTGAAGTCCATCGGCAGGCCCTCGGCCCGCGCGGTGGTCTGGGTCTGGCCGAGGATCTGTTCGGTACGCTCAACGCCGCCGAACTTGCGCACATAGGCCTCGCGCAGCGGCACCGGGGTGGCGTCAGCATCCGGGTCGAGCTGGAACGGCTGCCAGTGGATATCGAGTTCAGGCGCGTTGGCGCCCAGCAACTGCACGCCCTGCTGGAAACGATGCTTGCCGATCCAGCACCAGGGGCAGACCACGTCGGAGTAGATGTCGATTCTCATCCTTTCCACATGGGGGCCGACACCCTCGATAAAAGGGGACGGAGGGGATTAAGTCGTTTCCCGCACAGATGGGGTAAAGACGACTTAATCCCCTCCGTCCCCTTTTTGGGTGGTTTCACCACTCTGAATACGGGTGGCTGGCCAGGGCAACGTTGTAGTAGCGGGCATCATCGGTGACTTCGGCACCCACCCAGTCCGGCAGGTCGATGGTCTGGTCAGCGCTGTCCAGCTCAACCTCAGCCACTACCAGGCCGGCGTTGTCGCCGAGGAACTCGTCCACCTCCCAGGTCAGGCCGGCGTGTTCGACCAGATGGCGGCGCTTGTCGATCAGGCCGCCCACGCACAGCGCCAGCAGTGCGCGCGCATCGTCCACCGGGATCGGATAGTCGAACTCCTGGCGGGTGTGGCCGATGGTGCGCGACTTCAGGTTCAGCGCGGCGTAGTCGCCCTCGATGCGCACGCGCACCGAGGCGTTCTGGGTGCCGCGGTCGAGCGCGCCCATGTCGTTGATGTAGCCCTGCGCCATCGGGATCACCCGGTGCGCGGCGGCGCGCCAGCCATCACTGCTGACGAGGAATTTGCGTTCGATTTCGATGCCCATCGCGCCATTATGCGCGATGGGCATGACAGCCGATCAGCGCTTCTCGAATACCGCGATGCTTTCCACGTGTGCGGTGTGCGGGAACATGTCCATGGCACCGGCACTGACCAGGGTGAAGCCCTGTTCGTTGACCAGATAGCCGGCATCGCGTGCCAGCGAACCCGGGTGGCAGCTGACGTAGACGATGCGCTTGAACTGCTTCAGCGGCAGCTGTTGCAGCACTTCGATCGCGCCCGAGCGCGGCGGATCCAAGAGCAGCTTGTCGAAGCCCTGGCGCATCCACGGCGTGCTGCGCTGGTCCTGGGTGAGGTCGGCGCTGAAGAACTGGGCGTTGGTCAGGCCGTTGCGCTCGGCATTCTCACGGGCCCGCGCGACGAGGCCAGCATCACCTTCCACACCGACCACTTCGCGCACGCGGCGCGCCAGCGGCAGGGTGAAGTTGCCCAGGCCGCAGAACAGGTCCAGCACACGCTCGTCCTCACCCGGCTCCAGCAGGTCCAGGGCGTGGGCGATCATCTTCTCGTTGAGCTTGGCGTTGACCTGGATGAAGTCCAACGGACGGAACGCCAGCTCCACGTCCCACGGCGCCAGCCGGAACGACAGCGGCACGCCCTGCCCGTCCAGCGGCTGCACGGTATCCACGCCACCGGACTGCAGGTAGATCACGAAGCCATGCTGCTGGCCGAAGGCGGCCCAGGCCACGCGGTCGGCATCGCTGAGCGGCTGCAGGTGGCGCACGGTCAGGACCACGGCCTGGTCGCCAGCGATGAATTCGATCTGCGGGATGTCACGCTTGCCATCGAGCGATTCGATGAAGGTGGACAGCGCCTCGACCTTGGTGCCGATCTCGGGGATCACGGTCAGGCACTGGCTGAGGTCGGCGACGAATCGCGGATCCTGTTCACGGAAGCCGACCAGGGTCTTGTCCTTCTTTTCGACCCGGCGCACCGAGAAGCGACCCTTGCGCCGGTAGCCCCAGCTCTCACCGACCAGCGGCGCCAGCACGGTGCCCGGCTTCACGTGGCCGATGCGCTCCAGGTTGTCCATCAGCACGCGCTGCTTGGCGACAATCTGCTGGTCTTCGTCCAGGTGCTGCAGCACGCAGCCGGCGCAGGTGCCGAAGTGCGGGCACTTCGGGGTGACGCGCTGCGGCGAGGCCTGCAGCACTTCCACCGTACGCGCTTCGTCGAAATGGCGGCTGCGGGCGGTCTGTTCGGCCATGACCACCTCGCCCGGCAGGGCGCCGCTGACGAAGGTGACCTTGCCGCCCTCGCCTTCACGGCGGGCGACACCGCGACCATCATGGCTGAGGTCGAGGATCTCGGTCTGGAACGGGGTACGGTCGATGCGGGAGCGGGATCGGGCCACGTGGCAACAGGCTGCGGGCAAAAATGGGGGCGTATTGTCGCAGATCCTGACCGGCAGGGTCCGGACCCGCTTGCGCCCGCCGCCGCTGTGCTTGATGATTGCAACAGCTGACATGGAGGCAGCCCTGATGCAGATGACCCCGCGGGCCAGCCGGCCCCGCTTCCTGCTTGTCGAGGACGACATCATCAGCCGCGGTTTTTTCAAGGCGGCGTTGGAAACGTTACCGGCGGACGTGGACACCGCAGATTCATTGGCCAGCGCCCTGGCCAGCGCCGAACCCGGCGCGCATGACCTGTGGCTGATCGACGTCAACCTGCCTGACGGCAATGGCGCGCAGCTGCTGCGCGAACTGCGCCGTTCACATCCCGACACCCCGGCGTTGGCGCATACCGCCGACGGCGATACCTCGATCCATGCGCGCCTGCGCGAGGCCGGTTTCAGCGACACGCTGGTCAAGCCGCTGGGCCGCGACCAGCTGCTGAAGGCGGTGCGCCGCGCCCTGGTCAACAGCCCGGCCGGGATCGTCATGGCCCAGGCGCCGGCCGCGGTCGAGCTGCAGGTACAGGACTGGGACGAGACTGCGGCACTGGCCGCGCTCAATGGCCAGCGCAACCACCTGATCGCGCTGCGCGAGCTGTTCCTGGCCGAGCTGCCGGGCGTACGCGATGCGGTCGAGCAGGCGGTGGACCAGCATGACGAGCGCCAGCTGCGCAGCCAGTTGCATCGGCTGCAGGCGAGCTGTGGCTTCGTGGGCGCGGCGCGGTTGGGCCGGGCGGTGCGCCAGTTGCATCATGCGCCGGAGTCCGGGCAGGCCCAGGCGGGGTTCCGCGACGCGGTAGCTGCCCTGCTGCATTAAGGGTTGTTCGGCAGGGCTGCGCCCTGCACCTGCCGAAGCCTTCAAGCCAGGGCAACGTCAAAGGCCAAAGCAGCATTCCGTGGGATGGCGGGGCACTGTGGGTTTGCGGGGACGGCGCAAGTACGTCCATGTAGCCTTGGTCGCCGCATCCATGCGGCTCACACCCCGCAAACCCACAGTG